>CAZLPL010000030.1:0-10634 GCA_964561405.1 Microcaldota archaeon | reverse complement strand
ATACCTCATAAGTGCAGGGGTAAAGACAATGGGCATAGATTACCTCAGCGTAAAGAAATTCGGAAAGGACGATGATGTGCACACGTTAATAATAAACCGCATGACCCTGTTTGAGGGACTATGCCTGAAGGACGTTCCTGAAGGGCAATATACCTTTCTAGGCCTGCCTTTGAGAATAGCCACTGACGGAGCCCCAGCTCGGGCCATACTGCTAAAAGAGACATGATTGCATGAAAGCTGCCGCCATAATACCTGAAAAAATAGGATCCCTGCACTTTGTCGAAGTGCCTGTGCCAAGTATATCTGATGGGGAAGTCCTGGTCAGAGTAATACGAGTAGGTCTAGACGGCACCGACAAGGAGATCGGTATGGGCTATTATGGCACGGCCCCAAAGGGATGCGATTACTTGATAGTGGGACATGAATCATTTGGAAGGGTGGAAAGGATGGGGGCCAGCACATCTGAATGCGGCCTGAAGGAGGGCGACTATGTTGTGGCAACCGTCAGGCGCCCTGATAAGTGCATAAACTGCGTGGCGGGGGAATCCGACATGTGCCTTACCGGTAACTACACAGAGCGTGGTATAAAAGGCGCACACGGCTATATGGCCGAGTACTACAAGGAGGTGCCTGCGAACCTCGTAAAGATACCCCGCAGCATAGCCGAGTCTGCGGTCATGCTCGAGCCCATGAGCATAGCCGAGAAGGCGGTAACCCAGCCTTTCGAAATACAGTCAAGGATGGTTTGGGCCCCGAAGACTGCAGTGGTGCTGGGCACTGGCACAGTGGGCCTGTTTGCAGCTATGTTGCTCCGGCTGCGGTGCCTTGATGTGGTTTCTGTGGACAGGACCGAAAGCAATCCAATAAAGGAGGGCATATTCAAGTCGATGGGGATAAGGCATATCAATTCCTCAAAGGTTTCCATTAAAGACATCCCGAAGTCTATTGGAAAGAGCGTAGACCTCGTCGTGGAGCTTACCGGGAGCCCAGCCGTAGTCTACGATGCCATGAACATGCCCGGCCCTAATGGCCTGGTTTCTCTGGTCAGTGTAACTGGTGGAAGCTACTTCGCAAACGTAGACGTGGCCAAGCTGAACTATAACCTTGTGCTGGGAAACCGGGTTGTTGTGGGCATAGTGAATTCAAACATAAACTACTTTAGGAAAGGCGTAGTGGACATGGCATCCATGGAGAAGGCTCATCCAGGCCTCCTTAAAAGCATGATAACAAGGAGGGTGCCTTTCGGCGAATTCGACAATTACGGTATCCTGGATGACAGGGAACAGATAAAAGTTGTAGTTGAGTTCGAAAAAATTCTTAAAAAAGGGTAATATTATGGAAAGGGACATGATGATGTATATAAGTGGCAAGTGGGTAAAGTCCTCAAGCGGCAAGACCCTTGAGAAGCTCAATCCAAGCACTGGCCGTACGATCCGCAGGTTCCAGGCAGGATCACGCGTGAGGATGTCGGCAGGGTCATAGATACCCGCGCAGGGCTCATAGGAGAAGTGGTATGCAAGCGGTTCTGCAGCAAGGTCCAAAGTAATGTACAGCACCATAGGCCTGATTGCAAAGAACAGGAACGAGCTTGAGAGGATACTTGTAATAGAAAACGGGAAGATACCAAAAGAGTCACGGCGAGGAAGTCGACGGTGTCCTGAACCAACTGCAGTATTATGCGGAATTTGCCAGGAAGATAACTGGGGACCTAGTCTAAGGTGACACCAACTCCAGGAAGATACTGCAATATCTGGTGCCTTATGGCGTTGTAGTGGCAATAACTCCCTGGAATTTCCCTGCAGGGATGGTGGCAAGGAAGCTTGGCCTCGCCCTAATAACAGGAAATTCCGTTGTGCTTAAGCCGAGCAATGATACCCCAAGCAGTGCTGCGTGGATAGTGTACAGGTTCGTGCAGGCAGGCATTCCAAAGGGAGTTCTCAACCTTGTCACTGGCAAGGGCTCTGAGATAGGCGATTATATCGCCTCACACAAGGGATGTGAGGCTGATAACCATGACCGGTTCCACATCCACGGGCCAGAGAATAATGGAGAAGGCTGCATCCAACCTGTCCAAGGTAATACTTGAGCTCGGAGGAAAGGCTCCTTTCATCGTATGGAAGGATGCGGACCTCTCGTCCGCGCTGAAGGCCCTCGTATGGGCAAAGTACTGGAACACAGGTCAATCCTACATAGCCACAGAGAGGCTCTACATACATGGGGAGGTATACAACACATTTATCAAGAAGTATCAAGAAGTTCGCCGAACTCTCAAAACGCCTGCGCATCGGCAATCCGATCCACTCCGACATGGGTCCCATGATTACCAGCGTAGCTGTAAGCAACATGGCTAGGTTTGTCCAAGATGCAATAGGGGATGGCGCAAGAGTTCTTGTCGTGGGCAAAAAGGCTTTCCGTAAAGAATTTCGGCGAAGGCTACTTCTACCAGCATACTCTGGTCGACGGAATTGACCAGAAGTCTGAACTATTCCAAGAAGAGGTATTCGACCCGGTGCTTGAGGCAATGGGTGTTTCAGATGAGGAAGAGATGTACGCCTGGCCAACGATTCACGATACGGCATTGCATCATACCTCTTCACCAAAGACCCTGGCGTCATGTTCAGGGCCGCAGAGGTTGTGTGCTTCGGCGAACTTTACGTTAACATGCAGGGGCCCGAATCCACTCAAGGCTATCACACCGGTTTCAGGCTGACCAGCCAGTCTGGAGAAGGGAGAAAGCATGGCGTATCGGAATATCTCAAACTGAAGAACGTTTATTTTGACTATGACAAGCACGCGTGATCCGTGCAATCTTGCTCATGTCTTTCCAAGCAGCGTCTTCAGTCTGCCGTATGCCTCCATGCCCTCCATCTTGCCTATATCTTCCAGCGGAGGCACTGCACAGGTGCATTCCCTGCCCATAACTCTCTTGTAAAACAGATAGTTGTAGTTTGATGGGAAAGGCAAACTTCCTGCTATGGACATGATCTCCGTAAGCAGTGACTGCATCTTCCTCGCCTTTTCCATACGGCCAAGCTTGTACGTCCTATGCACCTTCTTCGCAAGCCCGGTGAAATTTGTAGTCCCGCACACTCCTCCGGCAGCGCCTAGCAGGAGTGATGGCAGGAGGAGGTTATCCATCCCCTGGAATATCGCAAGCCTATCAGAAAACCGATTCACGATTTCAGAGAAGAACCCGAAATCCATGCTGCTGTCCTTTATGCCTACTATGTTCTCATGGCTCTCTGCAAGAGAGCCTATCGTCTCCACCCCAAGCGCATTACCTGTAAGTTGCGGTATATTGTACAGTATCATTGGTCCGCCTATCTCTTCGGCTATGCTGTCAAAGTATTTCAGCATGGACTCCTGGCTTACCTTCATGTAATATGGGGTTACTACTACAACCGCATCAGCTCCTAGCCTCAGTGCCCTTTTGGATACCTCTGCTGTTTCAGAGGTCGATCCCCTCCCCGTTCCTGGAAGGAACAGCATGCGCTTTCCCACCCGTTCCCTGAATGCCTCGATAATTGACATGTGCATGCTCTTGTCCATCAATGGGAACGCCCCTGTGGATCCCGAAGGGAAAATGCCGTCCACTCCAGACTTCTCCAGGAAATTCACAAGAGCATCTACATCTCTCCCATCAACAACTCCGTCTTTTATCGGTGTAATAACCGGGCACACAATGCCCTCCATAGCTTTTCCCATCGCATCACATCAAGTCCACATCCTAAGATGCGACTATAAATACACTTTTTGCACGGCAACGAATAAAAGGATTCGGAGCCACTTCTTTAATCATGCTATTTATCATGCTGGATGTGGGGTTATGCAGACAATAAAAAACATCGAGATATTCGAATTGGGGGAGAAGGGTTCTGAGAAATCAAGTCCGTGGAGCTCTACAATACTTATCCTCAGGATCACCGCAAGCGATGGCACTGTGGGATACGGGGAGGCGCCCACTACGATGATGACTCTTCCTGTCCTAGAGGCGATGAAGGAAATAGGACGGATACTGAAGGGCAGGAGCGTGGAGGAGATACAGAAGAATTACATGGAGGTGTACAAGCACTCATTCTATCTCCCTGTCTCAATGGAAACGACATCAGCGCTAAGTGCATTTGAAATCGCATCATGGGACATAGTGGGGAAGATGTACGGAATGCCTGTATACGACGCATTTGGGGGAAGGGTATGCGATAGGATAAGGGCATATGCGAACGGTTGGTATGATGAGTGCATCACCCCTGAGGATTTTGTTTCCAAGGCAAGGTACGTCAAGAGGCAGGGCTTTACGGGCATGAAGTTCGATCCTTTTGGAGACGCGTTCGATTCCCTGGACAGAAATCACGCATTACATGCGCATGATATAGTGTCTTCGTTACGGGAGCATTTCAAGGACATGGATCTGATGATAGAATGCCACGGTAGGTTCAATGCAAACTCTGCTATAAGAGCCGCAAAGGCTGTCGAGGATTCTGACCCGCTTTTCATGGAGGAGCCTGTACATCCTGACCAGTTCGAGGGCCTCCTGAGGTTTAGGGCCGCAGCAAAGGTTCCGGTGGCTCTTGGCGAGCGCGTGCTCAACAACAACCTCTTCACAAACTACCTCACAAATGATGCCGTGGATGTTCTACAGCCTGACGTTACAAATTGTGGTGGGCTCATGCAGGCCAAGAGCATATCGCAGGCCGCCCATTCCTTCGGCGCGGAGATGGCATTCCACAATGCGTTCGGCCCGGTACAGACTGCGGCTACGCTCAATGTGGGATCCACAATACCTAACCTGCTCATACAGGAGAGCTTCGAGACCTTCTGGCCTGACTGGAAGAAGCAGCTAGTAAAATCCGGCTATTCTCTGGAGGATGGCCACTTCAGGCTAAGTGGAAAGCCAGGATTAGGCATAACTGTAGACGAGCGCATACTAGAGGAATATCAGATCGGTGGGATGGAGAGCTTCAATGCAGATGAGCCTTCATGGACAGTAAAGGGCACATTCAAGCCCTACTCTCGCAGGTGATTGCATGGCTGCATCTGCCAAGAAGACAAAGGCGCGCTCTAATGATGTTTACGGAGGGCCCATGAAGGCCCCCCCAACAGGACTTACATGAAGGCCATGGGGCTTTCGGATTCGGACCTTGCACGACCAATTATTGGCGTTGGCGCGGCATGGGGCGAAGCGGGCCCCTGCAATCTTCACATGCTTATGCTGGGCAGGAACGCAAAGTCAGGGGTGGCTTCAAAAGGCGGCACGGCCAGGCTATTCACCACTCCGCTGGTCATAGCTGGCGTTGCTATGGGGTCCGCAGGGATGAAGTACTCCCTGGTGAGCAGGGAGATAATCGCCAACACTGTAGAGATGACGCTCAATGCCCATGACTATGACGGTTTCGTAGGCATAACTGGATGCGACAAGACAACTCCCGGCATGCTTATGGCGATCGCCAGGCTCAACATACCCTCCATAGTTCTATACGGCGGCACAACCCTCAACGGCAGCTGCTGGGCAAGAGATAACGATGCAGGATGTATTCGAGGGAATAGGTGCCTATGTAGGAAACAAGATGGATGCCAAAAGGCACAAGGAACTTGAAGACAATGCGATACCCACTACAGGAACGCGACGCCGGACTTTACACTGCAAACACTATGGGCATGATGGCAGAGGTTCTTAGCATGGCCCTCCCAGGAGCCCATCCCGCCTGCTGTTGATGGTTTAAAAATAAAATACGCCGAAGAGTCCGGCAAGGCATCATGCAGCTTCTGGAGAGCGGCATAAGGCCTAGGGACATACTTACATACGAGGCATTCGAGAATGCCATAACTGCGCTAATGGCTACTGGCGGATCCACAAATGTGGTCATACACCTGCTTTGAATCGCATCAGAGGCAAGCGTGAGCGTCATCATAGACGACTTCGGGAGGATAAGCAGAAAGGTGCCCGAGATAGCGAACATGAAGCCTGGCGGCAAGCATACAATGGAAGATTTGAACAATGTCGGAGGGGCGCCTCTGATCATGAAGAGGCTTCTCGATTTCGGCCTTCTTAACGCAGCGTTCTCACAGTCACCGGCAGGACATTGAAGCAGAACATGTCATCGCTGCATCTCAACAATTATCCAAACGATGTGATCTCTCCAAAAGGCAAGAAGCCCTATCCTGCTCACGGTGGCATAACAATACTGAAGGGAAGTCTTGCGCCAGAAGGCGTGGTGATAAAGGGCGCTGCATCAGAGATAGCACTCCATGCCTGCCCCGCACGTGTCGTCGATTCCGAGGAAGATGCTTTCGATGCTATGGCGAATGGGAGAATACGAAAGAACGACGTCGTTGTTACATGCTACTAGGGTCCCAGGGAGGCCCGGGTATGCGGGAGATGCTGGTCGTAACTGCCGCAATAGTGGCAGAGACCTTGGCAAGAGCGTAGCTCTTATAACCGACGGCAGATTCTCCGGAGCTATACGGGGGCATGATGGTCGGGCATGTGACCCCGGAAGCATATGTTGGCGGACCGTTATCAGTGGTAAGGGAAGGGGACATGATCGAGATAGATGCGCCTCGCTGCAGGCTCAACCTTCCAGTGACTGACAAGGAGATTGCAGCACGAATTAAATTATGGAAGTTGCCAAGGCCCAAGCACTCTTCCGGGCTTCTGGCGCAGTACTCTTCTCTTGTCTCGGATGCTTCCCACGGGCAGTCCTAAGACCTGCCATATGATTCCCACATTCTAGGACACTGTCCACTAATGCCGCCCACTATCGTCACAGCGTATCGAATCCGGGTTCTATCCAGACTCCAAAAGAGCTTGCCCAGCTGCGCACTGCACTCGATGTCCCCAATCTCTGCATCAGTTCCTTTCCATAAACTTAGATATCCTGGATATGTAGTCATTATCATCTTCTATCTGCATGAAGTCGGATATTATCGAACGGTACATGCTCCACGAATATCTCTTGTCCATGAAGAGTATGAACGCCTTATCTTCCTCCCCCCGTATCGCCCTTCCGGCTGCCTGGACTGCCTTCATCACGCCGGGTATAAGATATGCATACTCGTTGCCCTTCATCCCGAACTTCTTGTTCAGATACTCTACCTTGGCCTGAACCTCAAGGTTAGGCCTCTCTAACGGTATGCCCACTATTATTATGCCCTTGATTATGTTGTTGGCATAGTCTATGCCCTCGCTCAGGCTGCCTCCCATGACTGCGAAAAGGAGGTTATCATCGCTCTCCTTGAACTCCCTGATCATCTGCTCTACCTGCAGGCTCCTCATATCTTCCCTCTGAACAAACCTGACCTGCCTATGCATATACCTCCTCACCGCGTTTAGCACTCCGAAGCTGGGGAAGAAGACTGCCACGTTGCCGCTGACCATGTCTTTGACCGAGGCGATCCTATCCGCTATGGACCTGAACTGATCCGGCGTCCTGCTCGTGTACTTGGTCGAGACCTCCTTGTCAAGCAGGCATATCCTGTTCTCTTTGGGGTATGGCATGGGGTAGCTTGCCGAGTGTGCGTCCTGGAATCCCAGCATCTCCATGTGCATCTTCAGGGGCAGAAGGGTCCCGCTCATGAACACATTGGCATACGCCTGCTTCATGGACTCTATCGCCTCTGAAGGGTACAGGCAGGATATCGACAGCTTTATGCCCTTCCCGTACCTTGACACTATCACTGCATTGGAGTCATCGAATGACGATAGCGCCCTGAGGAATCTTGCGATGTGCATGAGCGAGGAGCGCTTTGCCTCTGTATTGTTGATGTATTCCATCGCCGCCTTCTCGAGCTGGTCGCACACCTCTTCGGTGTTGGTTGTCAGCATGCCCGGTATGTCCCGCTTCTCCACAAACGCCTCTCCGGGTCCGTCCACCTTTACCTTCGCATCGGCCAGTCCGGAAAGAAGGTACTCAAGATAACCTAGGTCTATACTGCTGCGTATCGCTGTCAGCTCCTCCGAAGCGCGCTGTATAGCCTGCGTGCTCAGCGATATACTCATGTAAGATGCGGCAATGTTGGAGATGTTGTGCGCCTCGTCCCATATTATTATGGAGTCCTTTAGGGAGTGTTCTATCTTCTTAAGGAAGGCCTTCATTATGAACGGGTTTAGCATGTGTGCGTAATCTGCTATCACGAAGTTGGCCTCCCTTGCAAGCTTGGCCGATATCTCGTACGCGCACACGCCACGGTCAAAGGACTCGCCAAAGAGCTTGTTGTGGCCGCTCATGCCAGCCTCTTCCAACCCGAAGTCAGGCTTCTCCATGTCCCTGGAATTCTCATAGAAGCTGCATCTCCTGTTTTTAACCAACTGCTCGCAGGACTTGTAGAAGGCCTCGCCTTCCAGCAGGTTTATCTCGGGATTTACGCACATGTTCCTCTTCCCTACCACGTCTATGTACTTCACGCCCATGCTGAACTTGCTACGCAGGTCCTTGAGCACCTCCACGGCTATCCTGTGCTGCGAGTTCTTGGGAGTAAGGAAGAAGACATCGAGGTTGTGCTCCATGGCGTACGTGAGGCATGCGGATATGGACGCATCTGTCTTGCCTATCCCTGTTGGCGCATTTATAAAAATGCTCTTCCCCTGGGTGAGTGCCCCGTATACATCGAGCATCATCCTCTCCTGGCTGCTCCGCGCCTTTGCGAACCTGAATTTGAAGTCCACGGCGGGAACTTTAGGATTATGCATGCACCTACTATTGCATCTGGGATTAATATTCTATTCCAGAACTAGCGTGCCTTGTAGGGCAGAAGATTACCTTGCCTTCTGCAGCTTCTCCAGCTCTATCTCGAAGGCAGTGCCAGGCTCCTCTATTCCGAACTCCCTGAGCACCTTGGGGTGTAGCTCTCCGAAGAATCCTGTGTGAACATTGCCTACCTTTATCTCGGCGCACCTCCCTTCTATGAAGCTCGGATGTCTGTAGTGCGATATCGAATGGGCTATTCCCAGCGCGCCCATCAGCCCGCCTATCTCTGCCTTTACGTCATTAAAGTTCTTCTTCGGGTCTATAGTTGCGCCGCCAAGGCTATACGACTCCGAAGGCGCCTCCTCCTTGAGTCTGAACACCATGTCTATCTCATAGGCGCTCTGCGGCAGCTTGTCATGCGTCGACATACCGAGATCCTTGAGTATGGATGGAAGCAGCCATGTCCTAAGCATGCTTATGGCCTCGGTCTTGGGATTCTTCAGTATGACTGCGCTCTCATCCCTCTCAAGGCCTGGCCTGTCGAAGTTGATGTTCTCGTTGGTGAGGTAAGAATTGGCAAGCTCGCTGAAACCGAGCCCCACCATCGCCTCTCCCACCTTCCTGGCGAACGATGTCTGCTCCTCCAGCCCTCCCTGCTGCGTGTATGCTATCTGTATGGGCCTTATGTAGTCGTATCCATAGCCTATCGCTATGTCCTCCACTATGTCCTGTTCTCCTATAACATCAAGCCTGTACTCGGGCACCCTGAACCTTATGTTCCTGCCTACGAGCGCTGCTTCATACCCCATCTTGTTTGCAAGGGATATGACATTGTTGAATCCTATCTGCACACCTATCTCGCTCTCCATACGCCTGAGCGGAACTGATATGTACCTCTCCTGGAGCTCAGGTGTGTGCACCTGATGCGCGCCGTAGTCCACATTAACCCTTCTTACCCTGGCGCCCATGTCCATGAATATGGCCGCTATGAGGTCTGCGGACTTGTTCACCGCATATTCAGAAGTGCCCGTTATGTCCACGAACATGTTCTTCGTGTTTACCGTTATCTTAGTCCTTTCGGAGTTGATTATTGGTATGAATGCTATTGTTCCTTCGGAGTCCATGAGCTCGGGATAGTGGCACACCTTGCCCTTGCGCACTATGCCTGAATAAGCCTCACCTTGCTTAGTGGAGTCCAGTATCTCGCTGTAGAGCCTTGCCTCTGTGGATCCAAGGTGCACGAACTTCCCATCAGAGCCGCACCTGTAGGTCAATGGCGGTTTCATAGCGTCGATGTTGTGCATCCCTATGGCTATCTTCCTCCTATTCCTACCGTACGTTGCGCAGAACTTCTCCGCGAAGTTTATGAGGTCCAGAAGCTCAGCTTCACCCAGGTCAAGCCCCTCTGCCACGACCCCCGCTATGAATGGGAACACCCTCTTCACGCTCGGATGCACCGTGATTGTGAATGCCACCTCTGCTTCCTTGGCTATGCTGTAGTTGAAGCTGTTCGATCTGTGCGTGAAGTTCTTTATCGCCCTTGCGAGCCCCACTGCATCGAGAAGGTCGAGCCTGTTTGGCGTGACCTCCAGCAAAAGCTCCTTGTCGCTGGGGCTCTCTATCTCGAAGCCCAGCTTTGCCGCATGCTCCTTGAGCATCTTCTCGTCAGTGCCTGACCCAAGCAGGCTGAATAGGTACTTCTTGTCTATCGTTATTACTGGCATGTCATACCAACCTCCTCTTCCTCAGCCATCCAATGCCGTTGTTGTAAAGTTCAGATATGCTGGCAAGGCTCGGATCCTTAACGAGCAATATCCTCTCAACTCCTGCGCCCCAAGCGAGCACAGCAAGCCTGTTCCTTCTCACGCCCGTTATCTCTTCCCTTATGATGCCTCCTCCACCCATCTCTATCCATTCGTCCCTGCCCTTCAGCCTTGCCTGGTATTCTGC
>CAZLPL010000029.1:2528-10645 GCA_964561405.1 Microcaldota archaeon | reverse complement strand
TTGAAGGCACAAGCAGCGTGCGCGATCCTGTCTCGTAATTATCCTTGACTAAGGCAGGGGTCTCAAGATCCAGGAATCCCCTCTCCCAGAAGTACTTCCTTGCAGCTTTGGTGATCCTGTCCCTGAGCAGCACATTGGCTATCATGGGCCTTCTGCGCAGGTCAAGGTAGCGATACCTTAGCCTAAGCTCCTCATTAGCCAGAAACTTCTCCTTCTCTTCTATCAGCTCGAAAGGGGGTACCAGCGACTCGCTCACCACCTTCATGGATTTTACGTACAGCTCCACCTTTCCTGTAGGGTTGGTGGCATCTTCAGTATCCGGCTCTCTCTTTTCAACTGTTCCTGTGGCTGATATCACGAACTCCTTTCCAAGCCGATCTGCCTCTTCCTTAATCGATTTTTCAAAAACGAGCTGGGCGGATCCATGCATGTCTGCCAGATCTACGAACAGCTTTCCTCCGTGATCACGTATGTACCTGCACCAGCCCTGTATTGTCACTTCCTTACCTATATGACCCTCGTTGATGCTGCCGCAGTCAAATTCATCCATTAGAAATCAGATAAAACTGATTGCCTAACTATTTAAGCCTTGTCTCCAGCACGGCTTTGCTAATAAATTCCGCTCAATTAGGAGTTGAAATTAATGTCATAGATTTCAAACAGAATAACCCGTCGTAATAATTATAAGAATTGCTATGGAAATACAACTCATGTAAACAAATAAGTCTAACGCTCTATCTCAAGATTATTATGTAGATATGGGTGGAAAACTGTATAAAAAAGAGACTGTTGGAATTGCCTTAGTTAATGCCAATGGCGGACATGTTGGGTGTGCTTTAATGGATAGGGTGTGGGACAAGAAATCTGACCACCTTTCAAGGCGGAGATGAATTGGATCCACAATTCAGGAATAAACAAATCTTTTCCCTCAGAAGAAGTATCAGTGGCAGCAGAGCCGCGGTTTTTACGCGGCCGAATGCTGCCAGAGAAACGACAATATGGCTAGTGAAACGAATGAGAATATAAAACACGAGTTGGAAAGCACGGTGTTGGCTACAACCAACACCACCTGGAATGGTGTCCGAAGTACAGGCACGATGCGATGCAGACTATGCAAATCGCTGAGGAAATGAGACAGATCCTATTACAGATTGCCTCAGACAAAGGCATAATCGTGAACAAACTTGTAGTTGACAGCGACCATGTGCATCTGTTTGTGTCTCTGCCTTTGTGGATGTCAGTTTCACTGGCATTGCAGTACCTGAAAGGTATCTCTCCTACAAAATATTCAGGTTGCATCCCGAATTCAGAGAGGAACTATTCCGCAAAGGAAGTTTCTGGAGTCCTGGTCATTTTTCGCGAAGCGTCAGCAATATAAACGCATCTACAGTAGAGCGCTACATCGACAAACATGAATACCCTAAATACGTTCCTGATAACGGACATCAAACAAAGATGGGGGGATTCATGTAATCGCCACCGCATCCTCGGGCCTTGGCCCGAGGTAGTTCACTATAGTGCTAAGCGGAGTTAGCTTCCCAACCAATCACACGCAGTAAAGCGTTGGTCAGATGGAATAATCCACCTTTTACAGAGCCGTAGCTTAGTAATACAATATTAAATATTAGCTTTTATAACCCTCATGTATAGAAGCGTTAAAGTGGTATTATGGAAATAAGTGAAGAATTAGTTAAAAAAGCAAAGGATATGGGAATTAATGATAAATTCGAGCAGGTTCATGGCGGATGGATAAGTCAAGCTCCAGAAACGAACAGTAAGGGTGAAAAAATAGTAGGTCAGGCACATTATGCCGTAGTTGATGGAGAGGACAAGATTAGAATATTTGCATCTGGGGTTCCTCCAACTCGCATTAAAGAGGCATTAGAAATATTAAGCAGGTCAAACGTATATTTGCCTAAATAATGCTATCAAATTGATAAGATTTGTGGATAGTTTACACATTGACTTTTTAAACAGATTTTGACTTTCTAAACAAGGCCCTCCAACACCTCGCCGAGCCTTTCGGATACATACCTGGGGCTTACTTTGTACTTCTTCAGGATCAGGCCTACTATGAAGTTGAATGCCTTGGGATTTGTGGAATACTCTGTGACAAGGTCCTCTCTCGATTTCACCACCTCCATTATCGCCTTGTCTATCTCCTGAGCACTTACGGCACCTGCTGACATCTCCACTTCCTTTCCTGCCTTAAGCGCCTTTATCGCATCATCACTCAGGAGCATACCTTTTCCAATATACTCAAGCATCCTGTCAAAGTTCTTCTCGTCCATATCCATGGCGCCAGTCCTCTTGAGCATGGATATGGCATTTATTGCAGCCCCTATCCTGCCACTGCCGGCTACGTGGCGAAGCAACCTAAGGGCGTTCCTGTCGAACATGATAAGCTCCCTAATCGTTTCGGCATTTGTGCCGTACTCTGCCGAATACCTTTCTGCAATCTCTCTCGCTATCGGGGTTTCATCAGTGTGGATAGTATTTGTAGGATACATCCCCAGGTCAGGGTCGTAGATAAATCCGTACTCTTCATCGCTCTCCTTCTCCCTCGAAGATATTGTGGACATGGTCTCTGCGCTGTACGACCTAGTTTCGGTTTGAACCTTGCCTCCAGCCGCGATTATCCCGCTCTGCCTCTTGCACTCATACCTTTCGGCGTCTATCAGGTTCTTTATCCCGGTAACATTCTTTATCTCAACGCGCTCCCCACCAAGCGAGATGTTGAGGTCTATCTTCATCTCCCTGTCTATGTCCACTCCCACATAGTAAAGTATGCTTCTCAGCTCACTAACGAACCCCCTGAGCTCTTCCTCGCTCCCTATGTCCTGTTCCGTCACAATCTCGTTCAGCGGCACACCAGACCTGTTGAAGTCTAGCAGGGAGTATTCGTCCTCGCGCACAACCTTTGCAGGATCCTCCTCAAGCTGCACCCGCCTTATCCTGACTTTCTTGCCATTTACCATGACATACCCTCCACTTCCAACGGCGCCATCAAGCTGAGTTATCTGGTACGATTTCGGGAGATCCGGGTAGAAGTACACCTTCCTTATGAAATAAGCCTTGTCTATGATGTCGCAATGAAGCGCTCGTGCTATTGCAACTGAGATCTTAAGTGCCTCGGAGTTTAGCATGGGTTTTGCACCAGGCATCCCAAGGCATATCGGGCACACTGCTGTGTTGGGTTCCTCCGCGGTAGAGCTGCAGCTACAGAAAAGTTTCGACTTTGTCTGCAGTGCTACGTGTACTTCCAACCCTATTTTCATAAAGAACCAACATTGTATTTGAACCTGTACTCAAAATTCTCTTCCCATGCCCCTGCAAAATCCATAAGCGCATAGTCATTGAAATGGGAAGTTATCAGCTGCGCGCCCACGGGGAAGCCTCCGGAGTAATCATAAGGGAACGAGATGTGGGGGAATCCTGCTAGGTTTGGCGGTACCGTTATGGAATCCATGCTGTACACCTTTACTGGGTCCAGCCCTTCGGCCTCCTCTACTTTCGGGGGCATTATAGGCATTGTCGGTGATATTATGAACCCTTTCGACAGCACATTGTCCATGGCCTCGATAAGCATGCGCCTGAGCCTGAGGGCTTTCTCGTAGTACTTGGACTTGACGCTTGCGCTCCTGACAAAAGTCCCAAGGATCACTCTCCTTTTTGCCTCAGTCCCCAAACCCGACCTGGCCTCTGTAAAGAACTCATTGTATCTCTGCGAGAAGTCCTCAGTCTTCTTTCCATACTTGAAGCCGGTGTATTTGGCAAGGTTGGTGGATGCTTCTGCAGTGGATATTATGTAATATGCAGGTATAGCCTTCTCTATGAAAGGTATTGATCTGTGCACCACGTCATATCCCATGTTTTCAAGCTTTGATGTGAACCTGTCAAATGCGCTTAGTACTGCCTGGTCAATGTTCTGCATGAGCTGGTCTACGATTATGAGCTTCGGCATCCTGTTCGCGTTCACTTCCCTGTCTATGCATGTGGTGTCATACCTGTCGCTCCCTTTAATCACGTCGAAAACATGCCTTATGTCGGCAGAGCGCCTCGCCATTATCCCTATCTTGTCCAGGGAGTTTGCGTAGTCTATCAGCCCATACCTTGACACAAGCCCGTATGTGGGAGTGAATCCGACCACTCCGCAGAACGCTGCTGGGCATGAAATGGATCCTCCTGTCGACTCTGCGATGGCCACGTGGTACTTCATCACAGCAGTTGCAGCTGCTGCACCTGCACTAGATCCTCCTGTCACATACTCTGGGTTTATCGGATTCAGAGGATGCCCTGTGCAATTTATGCCAAACGTGCCGAATCCGAACTCGTCCATCTTTGTCTTTCCTAAGAATGAAAATCCCTTGCCGCGCATCCTCTCCACGGCAGTCGCGTCAAACGGTGGAACGTATCCTTCGAGTATCTCTGCTGATGCACTTGACTCTACCCCATCTACGCATATGTTGTCCTTCACGCTGAATTGGAATCCCTGCTCCAAGCTTTTGGGCAAGCGGCTGAACATATGGAACTTCTGGTCCAGGTCCGAAAGCTCCTTCAGAGTGCGCTCGTAGTAACCATCTGGTTTTTCCTTCTCTTCAAATTCATCGATGCTGCTTCTCATATTTTCGGCCCGACCATGTAAAACCGGTATGTTTTCGAATTCTTCAGCAGCCTGTCCGATTCCCGGAACGCATCTACCTTGTCTTTCCTCGTGCGTGGGGTTATGTCTACTGGTTGGTATGCTGGCAAGTATCCGTCGCAGTCAACGCTCTCTATGGTGTCGAAATAGGAGATCACATTGTCAATGTCTGCCTTGATCCTGTCCCTCTCGCTTCCCGAAAGCCTTAGCTTGCATATCCTAAGCATCCTGTCAAACGCCGCGTCATCCATGTTATTCCACCTGCACTGGACAAATAGCAAAATTAAGAGGTAATGAAGCTTTATAAAGTTGGTCTGTAAAATATCAGTTTGTGCCCAGGTAGCAAAATCCGGTATTGCGCCGGTCTTGAATTTGATTTATTCAAGAGCTGATACAATATGATGCACACAAGCAAACCGGTCCCTTCGGGGATTATGGGTTCAAATCCCATCCTGGGCGAATTTCTCATTTTTCACCCCAATTGGTAATCGAGTTGGCGTTAGGGTTTTACTGCCTACCATCATGATCGGGTCTTCAGGAAGAATCAACACTGCGCAATTTGCCTACAGCATTCCATAAATATAAGAAAATTAAGAAAGATACGTATGCAAGTTAAGACTCCACGCATGCCTAATGCTACTGCCGCCCCCAGCGTTTCGAGTGCGGCCGCAAGAATGGCTGCATATACTGGTACATTAAGGAGAGCCCGTACTGTCATCGGTACTGCCGCTGTTGCTGTCCTGGCCGTAAGTTGCATTGCCTGCAGCGGCACATCAGGATATGCAGCTAATGCACAAGGCACCAAGCAGGACCAGGGAAGCTCGAATGGTACTTGTGAAAACAGGACGGTTAATGCTGTCAAGGGATTCATACGCACTGCCCTGCGGGATCAGGTAATCCAAGCTCGTGGATGCCGGCAGATATATCCATTGGGAATTCCCTTGGCGCTAGTGTGCAGATATCCAATACGGACATATACTGTCTAACGCCCAAACAGCTCAACAGCTTCAATGCATCTGTACTGGGGCCAGATGACCTGGTCATAGCTTCATGGAACGGAAGCCAGTACTATGTATCGATAGGCAAACTACCTTCATCGCAGAGCCAGCAGCCGGGTTTCTCCTCAGCATGCAGTTTTGCATTAAACGGCTAAAGCGCTAGCCATCCGAAATGATCTCGATAAGTGCACCTGGCAATTGCCCTGCCAAGATCCAAGCCAACCGGTTTACGCTACTTGCCGCCTTCAAGCATCATGCTAAGGATTGCCATGCGCACCGGAACACCATATGATGCCTGTTTGAAGTAAACCGAGTTCTTCATGTTGTCTATGTCCCTGGATATCTCATCGGTCCTCGGAAGCGGGCTCATTATTATGGGATCTCCGTCAGCCTTTTCAAGGAAGTCCCTGTTCACTACATAGTATTTGGCAAATCTGTGGTACTCGTCAATGTCCGTGAAGCGCTCCTTCTGCACGCGTGGTATGTAAATAACCTCGCACCGTCCTGCCTCATCAAGCGAGTCTGACCTTGATACATCAACATGGTATCTTGACTTTATGTCCTCAACCATACTCTCAGGCATCTGCAGTGCATCCGGTGCTATTAGCGTAAGGTCATTCCCGAACATTGCGAGAGCGTATGCCAGTGAATGTATCGTCCTTCCATTCTTGAGATCGCCAACAAGCGCTATGTCAAGCCCTCCAAGCCTCTTCTTCTCCATTCTTATGGTAAAAAGGTCGATAAGCGCTTGGGTCGGATGCTCGCCCACCCCATCACCTGCGTTTATCACAGGCACGCTCGCATTCTCCACTGCTTCGCCCATAGCGCCTGCCTTGGGGTGCCTTATGACTATGATGTCCGCATAGGATGACACTATTTTTACTGTGTCGGCAAGGGTCTCGCCCTTTGCACTGGATGATGTGCTCGCGTCTGCAAAGCCTATGGCCCCTCCGCTAAGCCTCTGCATGGCGCTCTCAAAGCTGAGCCTTGTCCTGGTGCTGGGCTCAAAGAAGAGAGTTGCCATTATCTTGCTCTGGAGGTCAAGCCTGTGCTCGCGCCTCTCAAGGGAGCGGAGCATGGCCTCTGACCTATCCAATATGTCCTCTATCTGTGCCTTGCCAAAATCCTTTATAGAGATTAGATTCTTTCCTGAAAACCAGCCTGCACGGTCTTTATCTGAAGGCGTTCGCGTATCAGGGTTGCCTGCCATGGATATCTTATATAATACTAGGGATATGATATATAACTTTTATCATAATCCTATATCACATGCGGCGATTCCACTTATGGTCATTACGCTGCGGATGCTGATTTAATGAAGATTGCCATATATGGTGAAGCCGGTTCGTACACAGAGCAGGTAGCATACAACGCATTCGCCGGAATGGCCCCTGTCCACTGTAAATACATCTCCGAAGTATTCAAGGCAGTAGGCAAGCGCGCAGATCTCGGGGTGGTGCCAATAGAAAATTCAATAGAGGGTGTGGTGACTGCCACATACGACAACCTTATCGGGCTCAGGCTAAACATAGTGCAAGAGATAACAATGCGTATAGACCATTGCCTCATATCCAATCCAGACACTAAACTGCCAGAAGTAAAGCGCGTCTACTCGCATCCTCAGGCTCTGGGCCAATGCAGGGAGTACCTTGAGCGCCACGGCCTAGAATCCATCCCATATCATGACACCGCAGGCAGCGTAATGATGCTTAAGGAGACAGGCATATCTGACGCAGCTGCTATCGCATCCCCACATGCCGCAAGGCTATACCATATGAAAATACTTGCACGGTCCATATCCACCAACAAGAAGAACTACACCAGATTCATAGTGGTATCGAAGACGGCAGCGCCTCGCGGAGAGAAGACATCTGTGGTATTCACTGCAAGGCATATCTCAGGCGCGCTGTTCAATGCCCTGGGGGCATTTGCATCTAACGGCATCGACCTCACCTTCATACAATCCAGGCCAGTGGTAGGCCGTCCCTGGTCATACAACTTCTACGTGGATTTCAAAGGCGACAAAGACGATCCTAAAGTGGCCACGGCATTATCCGAGCTGCGCAAGCGCGCAACGTTTGTCAAGGTCCTAGGAGCATATAAAAAGTCCGAAGTATGACTGATGCACCATGGGCGCAAAGACAAAACGCCTGGGTGGCATAAGCCGCCCTCACCATTTAGCCATATGAGTAGACCACATAAACCGACTGTGTAAGGGTCTCGGTGCCTGTATAGAAGAGCGGGTTCTGGTATGCAGCTCCAGAGATGAATGCCATGTTGGGATATGTGTATGGCTGCGCAGCAGTGATGTTTAATATGGTGAGTGTCTTGTTAGGCGCAAGGGCCGCAGCCTGCTCGCTTGCATTAAGCATGGCTGACTGCAGTGCCTGCTTCCTAAGCGTAGCCTCCTGCTGTCCGGTGAGCCTTGAACTTACCCTGCTTATGTAAACGTTCTTTATCTGTGAGAGGTCTCCTAT
>CAZLPL010000029.1:550-2518 GCA_964561405.1 Microcaldota archaeon | reverse complement strand
GGCTCACATTGGACATGTCCGGCAATGCCACCGATACCATCTCCGTTGCCACGTATGTCTGGTTGTACCTGAGCAGCGTGTAAGACTGTGTTGTTACCTTGCTTAGATTGCCTGACACATACTTGGAAATGGAATTATTGAACTCGGAAAGCGTAAGGGACACGTTGGAGGATGCTATTGCAGTAGTGGCGCCGCTACCGTTCATTATCACGTAAAGCGTTGCCAGCTGCGGCGTTCCATACGCCGATCCCGTAGCGGATACTGATATGTATGACTTCCCTCTTCCACCTCCAAGCCCATTTGGATAAAGAACACCAAGTGCAAGCACGGATGCTATTACCAGTATGGCAAACGCCGCAATAAAGAACGAAAGGGTCTCATTTCTCACACAACCACCAAGCTTACTTTTAATGTTACATAGAAACGTATTAAATGCTATTTGCATTCTGTCCCATTCCTTCTAACATGCTGCAGGCTGGCGTATACGTATTAATCTTGCCCATGTATGAACTATCATGTTCGGCTTACCTCGCGAAAGAGCATCATACCATCATGGCAGCGACAGCTACAGGCACATTGACCGCATGCTCGACACTGCCAGGAGAATGTATATCGTATCGCCATATCTGGACAGGTACTATGCCGAAAGGATTTTCAGGAACGCTTCGAGATCCGAGTTCTACATAATCTCCTCGTCCATGGATGAAGGTGCCAGGCACGTGCTGAGGCGCAACGGGTCCCTGCCAATGCTTGCAGCATATAGCCTGTTCTCCACAGCCCTCCTTTACGCATTCGTCTCGTTCGGAATCTCGGGATACGCCCTGCTCGCTCCAGCAATTCCTTTCGCCATGGGCATGGTGAAGTATCGGTCATCCTCATCAAGGTCAAGGCGCATACACCTTAAGGTGCCAGATAGATTTGTGCACGCAAAGATGTACGTGTCAGAAACCCAGGCAGTCCTGGGGTCTGCAAACCTTACCTACAAGGGCATGCACAGCAACGTGGAGACAATAGAGGTAACCAAAGAGCAGGATAAGGTGGACAGGCTGCTGGACCACTTCTGGGAGATGTGGGATCAATATTAAGCCATTGCCTCAAGGACTGTGCCAGATGCGAATATCTTGGGCTCCTGGTCCCTTATCAGGAAGAACCTGTCCCCCTTGAGTATCGATATCGGCTTCTCGAACGAGAGCTCGCACTCTGCGGCGCCTAGCTTCACCACCTTCACAACCACGTGTGTGAAGTTCGATACGAAAATGTAGCGTGACTGCTCTGCAACATTCTCATGCGCCAGCGCACTTACCTTCAGGCTCGCCTTTGTGGATCTAGCCTTTGCCGCCTGTGCTGACAGAAGCAGATCCCCCTTCTCCATGTCGTCAGGTTCAGCTCCCTTGAGCGCCAGGCCCACCCGTGTGCCTATTCCGGCTTCCTGTATATCCGTGTCCTGGCTCTGTATCGACTTGACTGATACCTGCTTTCCAGAAGTGCAATAGAGCGTGTCGTGCACCTTTACCTTCCCTGCAGTGACAATGCCCAAGGCTACCGTCCCTATCCCCTTGACAGGAAAGATGTGGTCCACATCAACGCGAACGCCGCCGCCGTCGCCATTTGCGCTGCGCGAGGTTATTTTCTGCAGAAGCTCTTCCTTTGAAGAGATCTCATAGTCATTCATGATCCCGCCTGCGAGTATGCCCGATACGTCATTCTCGTCAGTGAGTATCACGTGCTTGTCTATCAGCGAAGCGGCTACCATCACCTCGCCGAATAGCTTGTCTATGCTTGCAGTGCTTATGACTATCTGTCCAGACAGGAGCATAGATTCTGCTATGGCGTAATGCTGCTTCGCCTCATCGTTGCTTGGGTACAGCACGACGATGACTTTATCGTCAAGCCTCCTGTTGTAGAACACAAGGCTCTCCTCAGATCCCCTCTTCCCTATAAACGATGCTATATTCTCGTTCAGTGGCA
>CAZLPL010000029.1:0-539 GCA_964561405.1 Microcaldota archaeon | reverse complement strand
CCCCGGAATAGCTGGCTTCCGGAGTCTTGATGTAAACGCTTATCATGTAACTGTCCTTCTTGTCTGCCACCAATGGCAGCGAAGGCTCTACGCTCACCAGCTCGAACGGAGCGCTAATCTCAACGGACTTCAGAGTGTCGTTGAGGCTCATTATCTGGTAAAGCTGTATCTCCTTTCTGAACACCTGGGACTTCTGCATTGTCGCTACAATCTCGGAGTTCTCCAGCTCCACAGAGATCTCTCCCCTGCGCAGTATGACCTTGCGAACATTCACTGCTATGTTCCCTGCCGAATCGTTTCCGAAGTCCACTGACATTGGCCCATTGTATGCCATCGAAGGCGTCTTTATCCTTAGCTTGAAGGCGATTTTTGACTTATACTGCACATCCACCGGCAGCAAAGGCTCTACGCTCACCAGTTCGAAAGGGGGTTCCAGCTTTATCTTGCTGACTCTTACGCTTGGCCCTTTCAGGTTGTCAGGGAGCATGTCGCTACCCATTCTGTTCTGGAAGGGTATCACATACTCGAACGTCTCGCCA
>CAZLPL010000028.1:5398-10699 GCA_964561405.1 Microcaldota archaeon | reverse complement strand
CGCCAGCTGCTGCATCGCACTACAATCACCGTGCCGAAGGCCCGTCTAGCATCCAAAAAGCCGCCCATCATACTATATTGCACGCATCCCACATCCTTTTTAATATGAGAATTAAGCATGTTGCCTCACTGATACGGTGTCTACAGGCAAAATAATTGATATAACCGGCGCAATCAAAACACGCCTATCATCATCCCCTCCGACAGAGCTCCAGCCTCCTGCAAAAGTGTTGAAGTTCACTTTGCGTAGGAGCGATCAGGGCACAGGGCCAAGCCATATCGAGGCTATGCAAGACAGCCGCCGCGATCAGGCTGCATTAAAGGCCATAAAAGGCGACCTCAGGGGCATGTACCTCTTTATACATTCGGGCGCAGCAGGCCTTGGGATAAACTCCCTAGCGGTGGCAAACCCGATAAACACCATGTTCGAGGCAATACTGAATAGGAACATCACACTGGCAAGGAATCAGATGGCATTCGCCGCTAGCGGATTACTGTGCGACAATGCAAATGACTTTGAAAAGGTTCGCAGCATCTGCAGCATTCTGGATTTCGTATTTACAAAAATTCATAGCAGAAAGCCCACGATTTGAATCGTGGGAGTATGTCAGATCTGCATTGATAGATGCTGCATATCATGCCGCGCATAAGCGCCGCGTGGAAACAGCCAAGGCGTATGCCTTTGAGGCAGGGGAGAGGTTGGATAGCTATGGCGATCTGGGAAGGGTGAAGGCGGATTTCCTGTATAGGGAATTCCAGATGAATCTAAAGGGAGACGCGGATATTCTTGTAAAATCCCTGGAGCGATTCAGGGCCTCAAATCCATCAGGATTTGATACTCTCATGTCTTTTGCAGCATCCCAGTACGCGGACATGGGTAGGCCTGCCATTCTGCGCCACGTCAATCCAAGACTGGCCTATCATGCGTCGAACGCTTTCAGCAGCTTAGCATCCGGTGACCTTGAATCGGCCCGGCGCAACATCTCTAATTTCCTCAAGCGCATGCCAACCGACCATGCCGATGCCAATACAATACGACTGAAGGACAAGTTGGCAAGCGCACTTTCTGCGGCTCTTATAATATCTGCATACAACAATGCGCTTGACATGAGGCCGTATCACGCAAACCTCCAGGCCTGGGAAGCATCCCTGAGGCTAGATAGCAGCAATGCCCAGCTTGCTGAACTGGTGTGTAAGGCATTTCGCATAGCCACCTAACCTGCAGGCACAATGCAGTCCCAAAGTATCCATAGCGCCAAACAAGAGATGCTATACCTAAATATATTTTTCTTACAAGATATGTTGCGGGATTGAAATGGCAGATTCTGAACCCACAATAAGCAAGGGTCTTGAAGGCGTCTACATTGCGGAAAGCAGCATATGCAAAGTGGACGGGCAGAACGGCAGGCTGTACTATAGGGGATATCCCATAGATGCGCTCGCAAAGCACTCTGACTTCGAGGAGGTCACGTACCTGCTGCTCAATGGCAGGCTTCCTAAGGAGAAGGAGCTGGAGGACATAAAGAAGCAGCTATCCTCTGCAAGGGACCTTCCGCAGGGAATAATAGACATAATCTTGGAACAATCCGGAAAGGCCGATCCTATGGATACCCTCAGGACCGCCACGTCGGCTCTGTCTGCGTACGACCCTGAGACCCCAGACATGTCTCCAGTGGCCAACATGCGCAAGTCGTTGAGGATAATCTCGCGCGTGTCAAGCATAGTGGCCACTATCGGAAGGCTCGCGGCAGGGGGCAAGTATGTGAAGCCTGACGACTCGCTTGGCCACGTTGCAAACTTCATGTACATGCTCAACCGTAAGGTCCCTGACAAGAGGCAGCTCGACATAATGCGAGACATGTTCATAATACACGCGGAGCACAGCTCCAACGCATCCACGTTCGGCATGATGGTGGCGGGCTCCACACTGGCAGACATATATTCTGCGATAACCGCAGGCATATCCGTCCTCAAAGGCCCGCTGCATGGTGGTGCGGACGAAGCCGCACTTAGGATGATGAAGCAGATAGGGAGCCCCGACAATACCGAGAAGTATATCGAGTCGGCGCTTGCCGGGAAGCAGAAGGTCATGGGCTTCGGGCACAGGGTGTACAAGGCATACGATCCCCGCGCCAAGATAATCAAGGAGTACCTCATCTCTCTTCAGCCAGGCGCCTCGCAAGAGCTTAAGACATACACTGCCATAGCCCTGAAGGCAGAAAAGATGATGGTGGACAGGCTGGGGGCTTCCCATGGCATATGGCCAAACGTGGACTTCTTCGCAGGGCCGGTATACACTGCCGCAGGAATACCTGTCAACCTTTTCACTCCGATATTCGCGGCGAGCAGGTCGGCTGGATGGGCTGCGCACATGCTCGAGTATTGGCAGAATAACAGGCTGTTCAGGCCTCTCGAGAAGTACACTGGGCAGGTGGACCTCAAGTACGTACCAATAAAGGAGAGGTAGTGACGATGGAAGGAAAGGACGCCAAATCCATCTCGCTGTCAACCCTCATAATGCGCGACGGCATGGGGGTCGCCTACTACTCCCTTCCTGCACTAGAAGCCGCAGGCTTTGGCAGGATAAGCAGGCTGCCTTTCTCTATCAGGATAGTTCTCGAATCCCTGATAAGGAACGCTGACGGATCAGAGATAACCGAGGAGGACGTCAGGGCTCTTGCAAACTGGGATCCGAAAAAACCTGGGACGCGCGAGATACCATTCAAGGTGTCAAGGATACTCATGCAGGACTTCACCGGAGTCCCTGCGGTTGTGGACCTCGCGGCAATGAGGGACTATATGGTCGCTTCAGGCAGGGATCCGGGCTTGGTCCAACCCAAGATACCTGTTGACCTTGTCATAGACCATTCTGTACAGGTGGATGTCTTCAATTCCCCTGATGCACTCCAAAGGAATCAGGAAATCGAGACTGAGCGCAACAAGGAGCGCTACAAGCTGCTCAAATGGGCCAGAAGCGCGTTCAAGAATTTCAGGGTCCTGCCTCCCTCAGCAGGCATATGCCACCAGATCAACCTCGAGTACCTTGCGACATGCGTTTCCCTGCAGGAAGTTGGCGGGGAGATGTTCGCTGTACCGGACACTCTTGTGGGAACGGACTCGCACACCACCATGGTGGACTCGCTCGGAGTTGTCGGATTCGGAGTCGGCGGCATAGAGGCCGAGGCAGCGCTTCTCAACCAACCCGTGGGGCTAACCACGCCAGGGGTATTGGGCGTGCGCATTGCCGGCAGGCTCAACGAGGGCGTAACAGCCACGGACTTCGCACTTACGCTTACAAAGAAGTTCAGGGAGCGAGGCGTGGTCAACATGTTCATAGAGTTCTTCGGGGACGGGCTTGAAAGCCTCTCGCTTCCAGACAGGGCCACTCTCTCGAACATGTGCCCGGAGTACGGTGCCACCATCGCCTTATTCCCGGTAGATGATGAGACCTTGAGGTACCTGGAGGCCACAGGCAGGCCAAAGGACCAGGTTGACCTGGTGAGGCAGTACTACACTGCGCAGGAAATGATGGACATCGACTACAGCAAGGTTGAGTACAGCGATGTCATGGATGTCAACTTATCAGAAATAGTTCCATGCGTGTCCGGCCCAAGCCAGCCTAAGCAGGAGTTGCCTCTCTCAGAGGTTAAGGACAACTTCACTAAGATATTCGTAAAGCCCTCTAACGGCGCCGAGGCAAAGCTCAGCAACAGCGATTATACTAGGTGGACTGGGGAGTCCATGTCTGCAGCTTCATCCCCTCGGCCGGCATCATGCCCGACCGGAAGGCTAAGGAAGGTGCACTTGAAGTACGGTGACGGATATGAGACAGACCTCGGCGATGGGGATGTCGTAATATCTTCCATAACAAGCTGTACCAATACCAGCAATCCTTCAGTCATGATAGGCGCAGGCATACTTGCAAAGAAGGCGTTGGAGCTAGGCCTCACAATAGATACAAGAAAGGTCAAGACAAGCCTCGGCCCTGGATCCAGGGTGGTGGTAAAATACCTTGAACGCGCCGGGCTCATAGAGCCCCTGGCCAAACTGGGATACGGCCTTGTGGGATACGGGTGCATAACATGCATAGGGAACAGCGGCCCTCTCATAGACAAGCAGAGCGATGCCATAAACGCATCAAACCTCGCCGTAGCGGCAGTGCTCTCAGGAAACAGGAATTACGAGGCCAGGATACACCGCGATGTGCGCGCCAACTACCTGATGTCGCCTCCAATGCTGATAGCGTACGCCATAGCCGGCACCATGCTAAGGGACCTGACAAAGGAGCCTCTTGGCAGGGGCAAGGACGGAAGGGATGTGTATCTCAAGGACATATGGCCATCAAAGGAGGAGATAAGCACGGCCATTTCCGGCAGCGTAAGCAGGGCTCTTTTCGAGGAAGAGTACGGCTCATCCCTTTCAAATGTGAACCCTTACTGGGACGCACTCCCATCTGCGTCCGGCCCCAGGTATGCATGGGAGCAGGAGAGCACTTATATACGCCTCCCTCCATTCTTCGGTGCAGGCGGCGCACATACCTTAGAAAGCATGCCCAACGCCCGCGTGCTGGCTCTATTCGGAGATTCAATATCTACTGACCACATATCCCCTGCCGGGGTCATAGGTAAGGATAGCCCCGCAGGCAGGTATCTCACCGAGCACGGGGTGGCGCAGAAGGACTTTAACTCGTACGGCTCCAGGAGGGGCAACCACGAGGTCATGATGAGGGGCACGTTCGCAAACAACCGTATAAAGAACCTGCTTACAAACGGGAAGGAGGGCGGCCTCACGATACACTATCCAGACGGCAAGGAGATGGCCATATATGATGCATGCATGGCGTACCGCATCGAGGGCGTTCCCCTGGTAGTTATAGCCGGCTCCGAGTACGGCTCCGGAAGCTCGAGGGACTGGGCCGCAAAAGGGCCAATGCTCCTAGGCGTACGCGCGGTGATAGCGAAATCCTTTGAGAGGATACACCGGTCAAACCTGGTCGGCATGGGCGTCATGCCTCTTCAGTTCAAAGCGGGAGAGGATGCACCGTCTCTAAAGATGGACTGTTCAAAGCCTGTCGGCGTCTCGTTCCCTGGCGGCATGATTCCCCATGGATCTGCAAGGCTCTCATTCACTGATTCCTCTGGGCATACTGCCGAGGCCTCACTTGAGATACGCATAGACAATCCGATAGAGCTCGGATACTACAAGGTCGGAGGGATACTGAATTATGTCGCGGAAAAGCTTGCTTAAGAGGTCATAGAATGCCAAAAACCAAGACTTGGAAGGTCGCAGTGCTGCCGGGTGA
>CAZLPL010000028.1:0-5388 GCA_964561405.1 Microcaldota archaeon | reverse complement strand
CAGAGATAATGCACGCTTCGCTAAAGGTGCTTGAGGCTGCATCTGCAAAGTTCGGGCTGGACATCAGGATCACGAAAGGCGAGGCAGGTCTAAACTGCATTGATAAGTATGGCACCAACCTTCCTGAGAAGACTGTGAATCTTCTTAAAGCATCAGACTGCGTCCTCAAGGGCCCGATGACCACACCAGAAGGCGCAGGCTCAGAGACGAGCGCTGCTGTCAAGATGAGGAAGATGTTCGACCTATACGCCAATGTGAGGCCTGCCAAGGCCCTTCCCGGAGTCGAATGCCTCAATCCCAAGACCGATCTCATAATAGTCAGGGAGAACACCGAGGGCATGTACTCCGGGCTTGATTTCATGGCCTCCAAGGATACTGCCTTCAGCGTGAGGGTGATAACGCGCAACGGGAGCAGGCGCATAGGGAAGTTCGCGCTAGAGCTAGCCGCAAAGAGGAAGAGGCACCTCACCATAGTGCACAAAGGCAACATACTCAAGGTATCCGACGAGCTGTTCAAGAGCACCATAATGCAGGAGGCTGTGCTTTTCGACGCAGTCAAGGTGGACGACGCACATGTCGATGCCATGTCACAGTGGCTCATAAAGAAGCCCGAGACGTACGACGTCATAGTTGCTGAAAACCTATTCGGCGACATACTCTCTGACGAATCTGCCATGATCGTCGGCGGCGTCGGGGTGGGTCCTTCGGCCAACATAGGCGCCTCCTTCGCCCTATTCGAGCCGATACACGGCTCTGCCCCCAAGTACGCCGGCATGGACCGTACGAACCCCATCGCCACCATTCTCTCAATCAAGATGATGCTTGAGTGGATGGGCTACGCCGATGCCGCAGCCGCCGTGCAGGAGGCAGTGGAGAAGTCCATAGCCGCCGGGGTCAAGACGCCTGATATAGGCGGAGAGAGCAAATGCTCCGAGGTCGGAAGGCACGTAGCAAGCCTATTGGCAGTCGGCAAGCATGTTCCATCCGTACAAAAGGCACGAAAACCGCACAAATAACGAATGCTTAAATACCAGTAACTGCAAAAATATCTTTGGGATTGGAATGAAGCGTAACATCTCACTTTCAAGGGTATTTCTTTCTGTTGCAGCAATCGCATCTTTTGCAGTGCTGTTCAACTTTCTTTCGGCAGATCATGCATCTGCAGCATGGCAGAACATGACATTCGGCAACGGCCCCATGAATATGAGCAGATGGGCGGGGCCCATAGGCCTTAACTGGAACCTGCACCACGACGCGCTGGCCAGGTACGACTGCGGGGACAACGATGCTGGCAACTTCTCCGGATGCAATTCCACTTCCACAGGCGGCGCAAATCCACATGGATCACAGCAAGTGCTGCTTCTCAATGCCAACAGGACACTCATAAGCGCCGGGCAGTCCGTGCAGTTCACAAATTCAACTTCATATTCATACAATTCCACATGCACGCAGGACGACAACCACCAGAACCACGACAACAGCCATTACAATGGCGATGACATCCACCAGTTCGGCGGCCATCAATATGGCGAAGAAAAGCACGAGTGCGGCCAAGTGGGCTCCAAGGCCGTACGCAACTACACTGGCACATATTTATATTCGGCATCACCTTCAAACGGCTTCGTGCAGTCTGGTAATACCTTCACGTTCAGTTCCCCAGGAACCTACAACGTAACGCTTACAGATAATTTCACACGTTGGGGAAGCACTTCAAATTCCGTCTATATAACCGTAACTCCTATGCTCTTGGTAGCACTGTCTGCAAACAGAACCTCGGTGACTACAGGGCACTATGTGTCATTCACCAACGTGACTTCAGGCGGCACTGGTTCAAATGCATACTCCTATTCCCTGTCCAACTCCACCGGCGTGGCGGAGCTAGGCAATTCGTTCCTGTTCAACCGCACCGGCAACTACACAGTCACGCTATTAGTCACAGACCTCTCCGGCGAAATCGCATCATCTTCACAGTCCGTTGGGGTAACTGCCCCTGAGAGCTCTTTCGCAGTGAGCCTTAATTCATCAATGTACCACATAAGCGCAGACCAGTATGTGTATCTCTCCAATACTGTTGTAGGCGGCACCGGCAACTACTCATACTCTTATGACGTAAGCCCGTCTGGCTATGTGCTGGGAACAAACAACACGCTTGCCTTCACCTCTCCAGGAGTGTACAATGTCACCCTCAATGTCAATGACCTTGGCAATGGAAAAACCGCAAGTTCCAGCATAGTACTTAACGTATCTGCGCAGCTCAAGATAACTAGCTATACTGCTTCCATGAGGTCGATAAGCGCAGGCCAGAGCGTCACATTCTACAACTCAACTACAGGGGGCACAGGAAGCAATGTCTACACCTATCTTATCGATGGGTCTCCAACTTCTGTGCTGAACAACACGATAATGTTCCCCAACACTGGCAGGTACTATGTCATGTTTAAGGTCATCGACCTCTCCGGAGAGGAGGCAAACACAGAAGCCATACCGATCAACGTATCCGCGCCGCTCAACATAACCTCGTTCACCACAAATGCACTTTCCAAATCCGTGTCGATAAGCGCAGGCCAGAGCGTCACATTCCTGAACACTACTGTCGGAGGCACGGGAAGTGACGTCTATACTTATTACCTGAACGGCCTTCCTGCAAACTCTGTGCAGTCAAACCTCATAGTATTCAACACCACGGGCACATACAACGTAACGCTTGGGGTGGCAGACATTTCGGGCGAAGTCGCCAGATCAACTACAGTGGCAGTTACCGTAACGTGACGCACTACAACTGCATCGAGCCAGGAATCGCCCCAGTTATTCTCCGGATGCCGCCATGTAATTTGCCTTGCTTGCATCTTGTCGGCATGGCCAAATTGTTGCCTAGCTATACTGGGAGGCAGCCTGGTTGATATTATCGCGCATCTCCACGCGATTTCATCAGCTTCCTGTACACGAATCCTCCGGCAACCTGGAACACGCCGCCTATGAGTGGCGGAGCAGTCAGTGCGTATTCCATGATGTATCCGCTCAATCCGCTCGTGAGCTGCGATGCATTCATTGCGACTCCCTGCATCGTAGACGCAGTGCCGTAATCCTCCTTGTGCACACCCTTCACGTTCACAGCAACCCTGGAAGGCACTCCTAGCGCCGACATGAAGCCGTAAAGCTCATAGAATGCGGCTGCAGGTATCGCGAATGGTGAGAGTGCCATCAGGACTAGGAGGGTGCCTCCTGCGACCCTTGTGGCTGCCCCCATCTCGACCTGGTCGAACTTGTGGGATATCCTTCTCGCCACGAAGGAGCCGATGCCGGCTATGGCATAGTAAAGTATGAATATGTAGCTGAGTTCCGAAGTGCTGAGTTTGAATGATAGGGCGAACCATAGCGGCATAAGCGGTATGGCTATGCCTATGCCCATCCCTGCCACGGAGTTTGAGGCTATCACCTTGAGTGAATACTTCATGCTCTCGTGCTTCATTATGCGCGTGGTCTTCTTAGGCCTCTTCGTGTCATGTACAAATATGAGAAGCACTGCCGATATGAGCAGCATGGAACTTGAGGCTGCAAAAAGAAGTCTGAAAGCCCCCACATTCCCCAACGCAGCTCCGAGCGGGGAATTGAAGTAGAGCAGCGCGCTGCCTATCACGCTGCCGGCTCCCCCCACTACGAACAGCCCAGCAAGCTTCCTGGCACGCTCTCTGTCATCCTTCCAGTTGTTTGCTATGAACGCGGTAAGCCCTGAAGACATGGAGCCCCTGACTGCGCCTCCCCCTCCGCTAAGCCCTCCAAGTATCATACCGAGCACTATGATGTATATGTTTGAAGCGGCAGCAACGAGCGCGATACCTGCAAATGCAACTATCTCCCCTATTATGAGCGAGTACTTGTATCCCTTCCTGTCTCCCAGCATTCCCAGGCTTAGGGAGAGCGCCATCCCGAAGGCCATTACCGCAAGTAGAACAAGCCCTATGTATGCGAGCCTGACATGCAATGCAAGCAGGTATAGCGGCATTGCTATGCCTGAATATATGAGCGCTATGCTCCTGAGGAGACGCGTCACCACAAGGTAACGGTATCCAAATTCATCCATGATTGTACGATGCACATGCAGGTTCTTAAGCTATTGCATCCATCCTACCGCAGTTACTTCCAGAGCCTATTGCATACCCCACGAACCCCTACTACCAACCTGGCTGTTTGTATATCCGTAAAAGGCCAGCCGGTGGGTGATCAATCAAAGCTTTTATAAAATGAACTGCCATCATCTAAACTCTTTTAAATCAGGCAATGCCACACCCACTTGCCGCTTCCATCTCTCCATATGGGCGCACGGTATAAACGTATGCTAGCAACAACAAGAAATAGGTGGACAGGCACATACTTCTCGGCTGTCCTAAGGCTCTCCCCGCAAGAACGTGCAAAGTTTGTTGTTTACGATCCGGATGTAGGCAAGCTACGAATAGTGCCAATAGCTGATCCTCTGCGTGCAATAATGGATTTGCCCCAATCAGTAATAGATGCACGCACTCATGAGTTGCTTAGCGGCCCTGCATCAGATATGATATTCAGGGAAGTGTTCAGGGATGATCTCACCATGGCTGACTTCTACCGTGCACAGGGCTGGGTGAGGGAAGATTCCGCGACCGTGAAGCCTGACTGGACAAAATTCTCTGTGAATGTTGCAGCGGTAAGATTCCTCGCTGAAAGAGTGCTCAAAAAGAGGCCGCACGATCTCACCGTCACCGACTTTCGAAAGAATGGGCTTAAGAACCTTCTGGCATATTTCGGCGGAAAAGTTTACACTGCAATTTCCCTATCCTATCCTCACCTAAATCTGCAGCCGCACGAAGTGGAACAGGTGCCTAATGGCTTTTTCTCGGAAAAGGAAAATAGGGTAGCTACTATTAAATGGGTTGTATGCAAGGTGGAGCGGCTGCAAGGCGATCCGCGAGGGTTAACATACGGGGATCTCAAATCCCATGGTGTTGCCTCATTGCTCTCGCACGTAAACGGACTCTACGGAAAACTTCATGAAGCAATATCCGAGGCATATCCTGAACTGGGCATAATGCCCTGGGAACTGGTCCAAGTAAAGGGGAATTTCTTCTCTCACCCTGAAAACCGCATAGCCGCAGTGCGTTGGCTGGTTGGGAAGACAAAACGGCTGCAAGGCGACCCACGCAAATTATCACGCTCGGACTTTGTAAAATACAGGATAACCAACTTGCTGGACTACCATTCAGGTGGAGCAGGCTCCTTATACTCTGCAGTTAGAGAGGCATATCCAGAACTTGATGTACTCCCCTGGGAAATGTCGCATATCCCACTACGGCTATTCTCCGACCCTGAAAACCGCATAGCCGCAGTGCGTTGGCTGGTTGGGAAGACAAAACGGCT
>CAZLPL010000027.1:0-10750 GCA_964561405.1 Microcaldota archaeon | reverse complement strand
AATATCTCCTGCCAATATTCCTGTTATTGCTCTCCATCACGAAATTCACAACATCTGCAGGTACTGACCCCATGCCGAACACTTCGATTCCTGCGCGAATAAGCTTTCGTGATGATTTTGGCGATATCATGCCACCCCCGAATATTGTCACATCTCCGTGGCCCTGTGATCTGAGCATATTGTATGCCTCTATTACCATGCCTCTTTGAGCATCGTCCATTATGCCAACTCCTACCGCCTGCGCCCCTTCCCGTATTGCTATGCGTGCTATCTCTCCTGGATCAGTTATGCCTCCTGTGTATATCACATCGACACCGGCTTCCCTCAGGGATTTTATTATCATTTTTAAGCTGCGGTCATGCGTGTCGTCTCCGGGCTTTGAAATAACTACCCTAAGTGGTGCCTGTCCGGAGCCATGGTCGAGGCGCACAACATCTGTCCACACCCCAAGATCCCCTTTTATTATCCCATCCACAACTGCACGCGATGTAATCTCCGCCACTTTGTCCTGATTGCACCATATTGCTGAGAGCAGCTCAGCTGCAATCAACGGGTCAAGCTCTTTTAGACCTTCCATGAAATCCTTCTTAAGGATTTCACTTGCACCCAACTCTCCTATGGTGAATGAAAGGTCGCTTGCTAGTTTTCCATTGTTCCTTATCGTTCTTATTACATCATCCGACATGGCCTCAGAAGATGTAAGGTCTGCAACATTTCCAGTTCTCCCTATTGCGTCTAACCACTGACTCGCAGCTTCAGGACCTATGGCTCCTAAGAATTTTATTGCATCTTCTGTGAAAAGCCGGGGGTCTTTGAGATCTTTTATGTTTCCTGTGATCCTCATCTCGAACAGGAGCCCGCTGCCAATATACCTGGCCATGCTTGACAGGGAGCTTAAGAATTCTTCAGAAACCAGCTGCCTTGCTACTTCCGGGTTGGATGCCATAGCCGCTTCAATGATGCTGTCTGCATATGCCTCTACAAAGCCTGAAGATATTGTTTCAACTTGGCTCTCTGAAAGCGTGGAGCAGCCACAGCATAAATCGTCAAGTATCCGCTCCACTATCCTCAGGGTCTTCTGGATCTTCCTGTCAGTGACCTGCGCTAACCTGCCCATTGTCACAAGCGCTTCAGCTGCAACTACCGAATCTACCCCTCTCAGCACCGATAAAGACTCTCCCAAACTGGCATTATGCCTTGTAATTCTCATGAAATCAACCTATGTACACGGCTCTGTGAGAAATGGTAGGCAATACTACATCTAGCGTCTGAATGCCCCATACTCCACAACCCTTTGTATAGTCGCGTGCTGCTGTATATAAAACCTTGCCGATGGCGCGTGCATGGAAGTAAATATGTTTATACTGCCAGAAAATAAAACCCGATTATAGTTTGTTCCACATTTATATTCGTTTCTTTCAAAACATGAGTATGGCATTCGTAGACAACCTTGCATTCAGCTTGTTTGCAATAAGTCTAGCCGGATTCATGTTCCTATACACAATACTCTCCATATATGTATCATACTTAAAGGAGCAGAAGAACTATTACGAAGACATTCGCACAGCTTCAATTCCACTTCTATTCATAGGTATATATCTTCTTTTGATGGGCCTCTGGGGCCAGTTCACATGGCCTCTGCCTGGAAGCTACAACATACTGTTCTACGACCCTATGATAGCGTTTGCCCTAGTGATGCTCTCCTTTGCAGGCGTAAGCAGAGTGGGCGGAAATATGGAGTACGTGGGCTTCATGGCCTTGATTATGGGCGTGATGGCAATAGCGTACGGCATACGGGGCTATTTCATAGGTCTTACCACACAACCCATAGCACTGCTAGCACTGTTCTTCCTTTATGGATTTGCAGGAGTTCTTGCATATCCTGTGACAATAATAGCCCAGAAGAAGCCTGGATCCAGGAAAAACCCTTGGGGAGGATGGACTGCAATAATAATACTATTCAGTCTATCACTGTTTATAGCAAGCTGCCTCTCGGGATTCATAGGCCTGAACGCCGTGGCATCACATCTTGTCACCCCGCCGTAACTATTTTTGCATCAATGCGCAAGCCTACAGGCAGTGTAATGGTATTTATGCCTTGCATGTGTAATCTCATCTTGTTGGCATGCCGGGTATTATGCAATCAAGTGCGACCAAGATCTCCATAATTGCTATAATTGCTGTGATAATTGTTGCAGTTGCCTACTTATCTTTCATAGTAGGTTCAAATAATGGCGTAGCCACGACCACATCCCCACAGAGCACCATCTCGTCACCAAACCAAAGTTCAAATTCCTCGCAAACTGCATTCAACGGATCTCAATATCAGCCATACTCCTACCAGATCTTCCCAAAGACGAGCCTCTCTTCAAGCGGCTCATTTGTAACTGCAGACCTGAATTTGACCAACACTGCCATGGCTGACGGTTCTGAGAAGGTCACAATAGCGTTCAGGAATTCGAATCTGAGCTATACCTTAAATGTCAAGCCTGATGAGGTATTATATTACATAGACCTAAGTTCCTCAGATGATGCTGGGGCAAGCGGTGACCATTTCATACAGGATGATGGTTATGTCCTAGTGAATGGTACAACGGGCAGAATTGTGCGCACCGTCTTCCCATTCCAATAGCGCTGTATGGGTCAACTGCATGGACAACCAACAAATACGACATATACTTGCAAGGGCAAGCTTCGGCATAGTGTTCGCAGGATTCGGTATATGGGAAATACTGCAGCCTTCGTACTGGAGCTTCTATGTGCCTTCCTTTGTAGCCGGCATGATCGGGATAGACTTCTTCGTCGAGCTGCATGGAATAGTTCTTCTTCTGATAGGCCTTGCTGTTATGCTGGGCGTGTATCTGCGGATATCTGCTTCTCTAGGGGTGCTTATGATGGCATTGATAATAGGCGACCTGGTATACCTGTCAGGATTCAGCGACATAGTGCTGAGGGACATGGCTCTACTACTGATAGCGCTGTCTCTGGCATTTGACGATACTCCATTTCTGAGGCTGTGCAAGTAGCTGAAACATCTGCGGTGCAGATCCCCAGGAAACTTTAAATTACCTTACTTGCCTATCTATATATGGCTGGAGAAGTAAAGGAAGAGTGTGCGGTAGCAGCAATCACTCTTCTTAATGGGGCAGGCCTGAAAATTGAAGGAGGAGCCGCTTTTTATCTATCACAGATGTTGCTTCAGATGCAAAACCGTGGCCAGCTGGCTTCTGGTATAACTACATATAGCCCTAAAAGAACGCAGGTGCTATCTACCCACAAGAAAGTCGGCACGGTAAGTGAGATTTTTGCCATAAACTCAAAAGAGAGGTTTTCAAGCATAATGAAGCAGTTCAATGGCCATTCTGGCATAGGCCACAACCGCTACAGCACATCCGGCACCGATGACGAATACTCTGCCCAGCCATTTGAACATTACGGCAGCAAACCCTGGGAATGGTTCGCATTCTCGTTCAATGGCAACATAGCCAATTTCACCGAGCTGAAGGCCTCAAGCGGCCCATTGCCATCTTTCCGGCAAGACCTGGACACCGAAGTGGTAATGCACTTCCTTGTAAAAGCCCAGACGCCTGTGAAGGCGGACATCCAGGATGTATTCAAGGGCTTGACAGAAAAGTTTGATGGTGCTTACAACATAGCGTATGTGGATGCCGAAGGCACAGTTGCAGCGATGAGGGATCCATTGGGCATAAGGCCCATGTGCTATTCAATAACAGGCGGCTTTGCCGGAGCCGCATCTGAGAGTGTTGCGTTCTACGGCATGACTGATGAGGACCCAAAGACCTTAAAGCCCGGGGAGATGCTCGTATCCAGTGGCGGCGCTGCTGAAGTGAAAAGATATGCGAAAAGCCCAAGGAATGCACACTGCATGTTCGAGTATGTATACTTCTCAAATGCCGCTTCAGTACTTGACGGCAGGTCTGTGTATGATGTCCGCTGGAAGCTCGGCGTGGAGCTTGCAAAGCAGGAGACGATCAGCTTAAATCCTAACGAGTTCGTTGTAGTACCAATACCTGACACTGCCAAGCCTGCGGCAGACGGATACGCATACACGTCAGGCCTGCCAGCCATGGAGGGGCTGATAAAGAACAGGGGGTATACTGGCAGGACCTTCATCGAGGGCGCGAATAGGGAGGAGAAGGTCAAGCAGAAATTCAACGTAAACAAGGCTGCCATAAAAGGCAAGAAGGTCATCCTTATAGACGACTCCATTGTTCGTGGAACTACCTCCAAGTTCCTTGTCAACCACTTAAAGGAGAATGGCAAGGCCAAAGAGGTGCATGTGAGGGTCACGTGCCCGCCTGTCAGGAGCCCGTGCTTCTATGGCATAGACATGTCAAAGATGGGCGAGCTGATAGCAAACAGGCATTCTAACAGCGAGCAGCTTCAGCGGAATGGCTGGAACAATATTGACGACGAGGTTGTAGATGGGATAGCCAAGGAGATAGACGCGGATTCGCTTAGGTACATGTCCCTCGACGGTCTTGTCAAGTGTATAGGCCTGGAAAATGGGAAGAAGGATATGTGCATGGCCTGTCTCACTGGAGACTACCCTACTCCGTGGGGCGAGAAGCTGCGCAGAAAGGCGCTTGATTCATACATAAACGGCACTGAGGGAAAGAGGACTTACGAATGAATTGTGATGGAATGAAGGTACTCATAATAGGCTCGGGCGGAAGGGAGCATGCGCTGTGCTGGAAGATATCCCAGAGCAAGCATGTTGACAACCTGTACTGCGCTCCAGGAAATGCAGGCACAGGTGAGCTTGCGCAGAATGTGGACATAAAGTCCGAAGACCTTGACGGCCTTCTTGAGTTTGCCCAGAAGGAGGGCATAGACCTTACTGTGGTAGGCCCTGATGCACCCATCGCTCAGGGCATAGTAGATCTTTTCAAGTCACACGGATTAAGGATATTCGGTCCCAGCGGCTCCGCTGCGCGCTTGGAGAGCTCAAAGGCATTTGCCAAGAGGTTCATGGCTTCGGCAAGGATACCTACCGCGCGATACATGGTAATAAACAGCATTGAAGAGGCTGAGAAGGCTGCCAATGAGTTCCAGATGGCTGCAGTCAAGGCCGATGGCCTTGCAGCAGGCAAGGGTGTTATAATATGCAACACTCCAGGGGAGATATCCGAGGCTGTAAAGACGCTAAAGCAGCCCGGGCTGTTCGGAGACGCAGGCAAGACCATAGTGATAGAGGAACTCCTGAAGGGCGATGAGGCGAGCATGCTGGCGTTCTGCGACGGCAAGGTGGCGAAGCTCATGCTGCCAAGCCAGGACCACAAGAGGATATTCGATGGTGACAAAGGAAAGAATACTGGCGGCATGGGTGCCTATGCCCCTACCCCGATCGCCCACGGGCTGGAGGACAGGATACATGCGCAGGTATTTGCGCCCGCGCTGGAGGAGATGTCAAAGGCCGGCACGCCTTACATCGGGGTGCTATATGCTGGGCTCATGATAAGTGGTGGCGATTTCAAGGTTCTGGAGTTCAATTCCCGTTTCGGAGACCCGGAGGCGCAGCCTGTTCTGTCCCTTCTGGATAGCGATCTTGTGGAGATAATGCAGGCCTGTATAGATGGCAGGCTCGGGGAGATTGATGTAAAATGGAAGCAAGGTGCCGCATGCTGCGTGATCATGTCCTCCAAAGGCTATCCTGACAAGTACGAGAAAGGAAAGGTAATAACTGGCGTTGAAGAGGCCAACAGGATGGGCGGTGCCATCGTCTTCCATGCCGGCACCTCGCTATCTGAGGGAAGGCTTGTCACAAGCGGCGGCCGAGTCCTCGGCGTCACCGGAGTGGGGGCATCTATTGCGGAGGCGATAAGGAAGGCCTATTTTGGCGTATCATGCATAAGCTTTGAGGGGATGCACTACCGCAAGGACATAGGAAAGGCAGCGCTGGCAAGGGTCTGATAACTTGGACAAGAAGTCTCTTCGCAGCAGGATAATAAGCGCCCGCGATGCAATGCTTCTATTCGACGTTCACGCCCGGAGCCTGGACATATGTTCAAAAGTCCTTTCGCTGCCACCTGTCTCAAATTCAGGTTCAATAGGCATATACCTGTCCTTCAGGAACGAGGTTGCCGCAGAGACGCTGTTAAATTATATTTTGGAATCGGGCAGGCAGGCATTTGCACCGCTGGTCTCGGATGGCGGCCTCAAGTTTGCCAAGATCGCTTCCCTTAAAGATACAATACCATCGGGTAAGGGGCCCAGAGAGCCAAATTCCAAAGCGTTCGCAGGCAAGGGCTCCATAGGCGCTTACCTCGTTCCTGGAGTTGCTTTCGACATGCACGGTAACAGGGTCGGGTGGGGAAGCGGCCATTATGATCGTTTCCTTTCAGAATGCTCCAGCGCTGTAAAGATAGGGTTGGCATACGACTTCCAGGTTGTTGACCTGGTGGGGTCAGAGCCGCATGATGTTAAGATGGACCTCATTGTGACTGAGAAGAGGGTTATAAGGATTTGAGGCTGTCTCCAAGCTTAATCTTCCCTTCGCATGCCATCCTTATGCCTTCCACAAGGCACTGTTGCTCCAGTGACTGCACCTTCTCCTTCAGGCTCTGCACGCTTTCACCGGGCTCTATACTGCATATCTTCTGCATTATTATTCTCCCTGTATCAACTCCCTCGTCCACTTCATGCAGCGTGCATCCACTCTCAGCTTCATTGTTTGCAAGGACCTGTTCATGCACGCTCATGTCCATTCCTGCAGCATACTTCGGAAGAAGGCTGGGGTGTACGTTCCATATCCTTCCCCTGAATTCCCTTATGAAATAAGGGGTCAGTATCTTCATGAAGCCTACAAGCAGCACCAGCTGCGCTCCGGAGGCCTTCAGCTCGGAAACAAGCACCTTCTCTGCGTCAGCCTTTGAATTCGATCCCCTATAATCAACACGGAAGGTGCGCAGACCTGCATTCTCTGCGCGCTCTAGTATGTATGCATCCTTTCTGTCAGAAGCCACAAGCACTATCTCGGCCTCAAGCTCATGCATTGAAATGGCATCCATAACTGCCTGAAGGTCAGTTCCCCTTGTTGATCCAAGCGCGGCTATCTTCAACTTCATGCGTACTCCCTGCACGCTCTTATGGTGTTCTCCATAAGACTTGCTATCGTCATGGGCCCAACTCCGCCAGGCACCGGGGTTATCCATGCCGCCTTCTTCCTTACTTCATCAAATTCCACATCCCCGACTATCTTGCCGCCTTCAAGCCTGTTAATGCCTACGTCTATGACTATGGCTCCCCTCTTCACCATGTGCGCCTTCACCAGCCCAGGCTTTCCTGCAGCCACTATCAGAAGGTCGGCCTTCTGGGTGAAATCTGATAGATTCTTTGTCTTGCTGTGGCATATCGTGACCGTACATCCCCTGTTTAGAAGCATTATCGCAGTAGGTTTGCCCACTATGTTGCTGCGGCCTATGACAACTGCGTTAATGCCTTCCAACAACATTTTCGTAGATTCTATCAGGCTTAGTATGCCTCTAGGGGTGGCTGGCTGGAAGCACTCCTTGCCCAGCAGGTTCTTACCGTGGTTGTATGGGTTCAACCCGTCAACGTCCTTCGAAGGGTCAATGGCTTCAAGCACTCCTTTATGGCTCAGGTGTTCTGGCAACGGGAGCTGCACAAGGATTCCATGTACGCTATCATCATTGTTAAGCTTCACTATCGCATCGATTAGGTCCTCATATCTTGTCTCTTCAGGAAGGTGCTTTACCTCGGATTCTATTCCAAGCCTCAGGCATGCCTTATGCTTCTTGTTGACATATATCGTAGATGCAGGGTCATCGCCAACCTGTACTACCACGAGCTTTGGAACAATTCCCCTATGGCGCAGCGCCTTCACTTCACCGTCCAACCTACCGAGCACTACTTCAGACATAGCTTTGCCGTCCAATATCCTTCCTTCCATGCTGACACCAAGCTGCCAAACGCTGCATTGTTATGTGGCTATCGCATCCAAACTTAATAATACTGATTGCGGCGCCATCCGACGCAGTTTTATCACCACATCAGCTAAACCTATAATAACCTATCAGAGACCATAATTATGGTTAGCATGCCAAACAAGACAAGACACGCAGATTTCATCTATGTTGTAATATATTTACTAACGTGGCTATCAGGTATAATCTTCTTCTTCCTATCAGGAAACGACAAGAGGAAGAAACGCCACTCCATACAGGCCATAATGCTCGGCATACTTGGCATAATAATCGCATTTATACCTTACATCAACTTCCCGTTCAACATAATACTGTGGCTGTACGGTCTTTATGTGGGATACATGGCATCAATAAACGAGGATGTGTCCATACCTGTTATAACAGACTTGGCTAAGAAGTATGCTTAGCCTGTCACATCCTTTGCGACATCATTGCAAGCGCATCTCTGGGCAGCAGTTCCATCAGCTTTCCATGCAATGCCATGTTAGAGGCTATAAAAGACCTCTCCCATGCACTACCTTCCTTCCCATAGTCAAGCTTTTTGCTGTCAAAATCCGTGATAACGCCTCCAGCCTCAGAAAGTATCACCTCTCCGGATGCGGTGTCCCACTTGTTGGATTTGTTGGTGTTGATGTACATGTCGGCATCTCCCGCAGCCAATGCGCAGAGCCTAAGCCCTATGCTGCTCTTCTCTAAGGACTTCCCAACAGCTAGTCCTCCCACTAATGCATCAAGCATGTTCTTTCTGGTGTAGCCTGCACGCACTATCTGCCTGGCATGGTCAAGGGAGGACACGCCGCTAACATTTATCCTCACATCCCTTCCACGTTCCTTGATGTAGGCCCCTCCGCCACGGTAAGCGTAATACATTTTTCCCGCAGCCGGTGCGTATACTACCCCTAGCAAAGGTACACCTCCATCCACCAATCCTATCATCACGCTGAAATCCTTCCCGTGCCTTATGAACTCCTTTGTACCGTCCAGCGGATCCACCACCCACACTTTGCCTGCATAGTCTATGCTTCCATGCCTGCTCTCTTCGGACAGTATCGGCATTCCAGGGAACTTGGCCTCTAGAAGGCCTGAAATGTACCTGTCCGCTTCAAGATCCGCATCAGTCACCGGGTCGAACTCCTTCTTGCTTTTGGACACGATATCCAGTTCCCTGCCATAGTGCGACATTATGGCTTCCCCAGCTGCCTTGGCTATTTCCATCACTTCCAAGCATTCGTGCATCATTCTTCTCAGCCTTTCGCCCTGTCCACGAGGTGCCTTATTATGTGTGCGGACACATCAATGCCAGTGGCCTTACGGAATCCCTGCCACGAGAAGGTGGGGTTGACATCCAGTACTTTGTATCCATCCTCTGTAAGCGCTATATCTATGCCCGCGCATTCAAGCCCCAGCACCTCGCAGGATCTTATGGCCATCTCCCTCATATCATCATCCATCTTCGCAGCTGACACGCTCGCACCCTGTGCAACATTGGATTTCCAGTCTACTCCCTTCCTGAACTCTGCGCCAAGGGCCTCACCTCCTACCACTACCACCCTATAGTCCCCGCCGCCCTTCTTCTCAAGATACTTCTGCATGTATATCGGCTTATTCATGTTGGTAAGGTAGCCGAATACGTGCATAGCAAAATCGGGGTTACCAACCCTAAATACCCCAAATCCCATAGAACCTCGCATCTGTTTTATGACCACATCACCCATTTTTCCAGCTGCATTGTATGCGGCAAAAGAATCCTCCGTGGCGAACGTGCTTGGGAGCGGTATGCCTCTCTTTGCCATAGAGACATACGATGCAAGTTTGTCGCTTGCAAGTAGCCAGTTTACAACTTCATTCATTACGAATATTCCATTCTCCTCAATGGCCTTGACCGCCCATAGCCTGAAGCTGAACTGCTCCAGGTCTTTAGCCATTCCAAGATGCCTCAGAAAGGCCGCATCCGCGTCTATGTCTTCAGGCACCTTCTTGTCCAACATCTGTTCAAGGCCTATCTCCCTACCCCCTATGCTTACGCCGATCTTGTCAACATATATGTCGCATGCCTCGTGCCCGCAGTTCTTTATCGCGTTCCTTAGGTCATCTATGTCTCCCTTGTTGTAGTCTATCTCGTAAGTGCGTATTATCCCTATCTTCATGCAACCATCACAATTCCCCCACACACCCTATCACGGAAAAGTCATCCTTACTTATCATGGAATAAAGCTGCTCTACAGTCTTCCCGAGCTCCGGGTGGTATAACGAGGGATCAATGTCCATGAGCGGCCTGAGCACAAAGTCGCGCTCATGGCATCTAGGATGCGGTATCTCCAGCTCGACATCCTTGCATATCCTGTTTCCGTAGAGTATTATGTCTATGTCTATCTCCCTGGGACCGTTCCTGAACCTTTCGATCCGCCCCACTTCCTTCTCAATGCCCTTTACAAACTTCAGGAGCGTGTGCGGCTCCAAATCTGTTCGCCCTTCAACTGTCATGTTCATGAATTTATCCTGCTCCAGGTACCCCACAGGCCTGGTGATGTAAAGCTTTGAGAATCTTGAAAGTACCACTTCCTTTCTGAGCAGCCCTATGGCCTTCTTCAGGTTCGCCCTAGTATCTCCGACATTTGCCCCCAAGGCAAGATAGACTTCAACCATTTATGCCACACCTAAAGGGGCCTTTGTTGCGCATCTGCGCTTCGCCGCCAGCACCGTCGTACTTATGATGTCTCCCAAGGTAAATATAAACAACACCGTACAGAAATTATAGTAGGATACTGAAAATTTAAAAGACC
>CAZLPL010000026.1:0-10937 GCA_964561405.1 Microcaldota archaeon | reverse complement strand
TGCACTGCGACCTTGAAATTCGTAAGGTTCTGTAAACGTAGTGGTCATCGAATCATCCAGAACCCCACGATTTGAATCGTGGGAGTATGTCAGGTGAAATTACGTGCCAATTATGTAAGACTAGGGCATTGCCAGGCTTGTGATACCTGAATTTAGGCGAAATTGGGTACCAGTATATAACAGTAGGCCCTGGCGAGAGCAACAGGTTTTAAAGTCGCCTAGACGCTTACCGGACCGCATCATTAAGAATAAATATCATAAATGACATCAGATATTTGTGGATTTTATGGCCCTGAGACTACGCAATGGCAATAAGATTGCAGGCGTGGAACAGTCATTTGAAGCCCTACTCAGAGGCAACCCAGAAGTGACTGAGAGGATAGGTCAGGTAATCCTTGAATGCAGACGCATTGGAAACGATGAGGAGCTAATAAGAAGGGTGAGAAAGGTCCAATGGTTAAGGTTCTTTATGGATGACATCAGCAGGCGCATCAGGCTTGAGTTTCCTGAAATAAGCATAACAGAGCAGGCAAATGAAAGACATAATGCATTTGGCTACGCCGGTGGCAAAGGGAGGGTGGTAATAGGAGACGCGTTACTCAGGGTTCTGCCCCTTAGCAGCGTAAGGTGGTTAGCGGCTCATGAAATGGGACACATATACAACCGTGATTCTGAAAGGATCGCACGCGTTGGAGCCAAGTTGGCAAAGTTTGAGAGGCGTGCACTATCTACGCTGGTTGTGGGTGCTACAGTCATGATGTATGCTGGCGAAGTAAAAGTTGCGAGTATGGCGCAAGCATATAGGGAATCCTTCGGACAGATTTTGCAGCATTTTTACAGCGGCAGGCTGGAGAGCATTGCAGGGGCGGCGGCAGGCGCAGCCCAGATGGCTGCAGCAATCTCCGTGATGATTATCTCAGGCGCAACTGCATATCTAGGTATTGTAACACTAAAATCCGTTTTGAAATACGTTAAAAATTCCTCTAGAAGGCGTATGGAACGCAGGGCCGACAAAATCGCTATGATGATTACAGGGCTTAATGATTCCGTAAACGCAATCAATGCAATAAAGCAATACGTTGGGCAGGAACCCGAGGAAGGGTTTGTCCGCAGGCTTCTCAACGGAACGCACCCGACGTTCGACAAAAGAGTGGAGTACCTGCGAAGGGCCGCAGGCTTATGGTATGGGCCAAACTTGCATAAGCTTGACTCCGGTGAGAATGGCTGCAAGAATCTAGTGCAATTGAGTGGATTACGGGTCCGACGGGATTTGAACCCGCGACCTTAACCTTAGGACGGTTCCGCTCTATCCAAGCTGAGCTACGGACCCAATTCAGCAAGTCTAATTATCAAACGCAGTAATATTAAAGCTTAACATGCACTGACAGGACGCCTGTGTCAGGGAAGCACTGGCATGTGCGTATTAAATTGGTATGTCCTGCACAATATGTGCACGTAGTGTATCATGTGGTGCACAAATATGACAATATCCAATCTGGTAAGAGTTTATCTTAAGAACAAGCCGTACACTCTTGAGGCATTAGAGAACGGCATAGTGAACTTCAGCGCCCTTGCCAGGGTGGTGCAGCGCTCGCTCAAGATAAAGAATTATCATGCAGTAAAGGCGGCTCTGAGAAGATATGCTGAGGAGCTGCACGAGAGGAACATGGGCATAGAGAAGCACGCGGCTGAGCTTCTGGGAGACAGCAGGATAACCATACAGAGCGGCGTATCCGTGGTGATAACTCCTGACGATGTGCGCACGGAGACGAGCAGCAAGATAAAGCTCAAGGACTATTATGTATACCTGGCATACGAGGCTGACGAGTTCAAGAAGCTTAAGAAACAGGTCAAGGCAGTGAAGATACATGAGGACGCGGCGGCCATAATAATACAGTCCGGAGAGAGACTTGAGGACCTTCCGGGATTTGTTGCGTTCACGGCCTCCCTACTTGCAGAGCAGAACATAAACATAATAGAGTTCATATCATGCTATACTGATACGCTGCTGGTAGTCAGCAAGATGGACGCGCTCAAGAGCCATGAGCTTCTAGTAGGAAGGTGAAGTGCTCTTGCGTAAGGCACTTTTAGGCCAGTGTAGCCATTATGCCGTCCACTATGCCGTTCACGCCTATGCCCCCGGTTGACCTAACGACAAGCCTGTGGCTTAGTATCGGCCTTGCCAGGAACTTTATATCGTCCCGGATAACCTCCTTCCTCCCCTCTATAAGCGCCTTGGCCTTTGCGCACTGCATGAAAGCTAGGTCTGCCCTTGGGCTTGCGCCCATCACTATGTGCATCTCCTTCCTTGAGGCATCCACTATCTGCGCTATCAGCTTTGCCTCATCATCAGGCAGCACTATGGACTTGGACTGCTGCTGCATGTCCATTACGTCTGCTATGGTTAGTATCTTCTGGGTCGCCAGCTTGTGCTCGCTCTCCTTCAGCCTGAGCATGCGCACCTCGTCCTCAAGCCCGGGGTAGGTTACGTCTATCTTCATTATGAACCTGTCGGCAAGGACCTTGGGAAGCGACTCTGTGCCCTCTATCCTGAGGGGGTTCTGCGTCGCTATGGCCATGAACGGCTTTGGAAGGAGCATGTCGGCGCCGCCTATGGTGACCTGCCTCTCCTCAAGCGCCTCGAGGAATGCGCTCATGGTCCTGGGAGGGGCCCTGTTCAGTTCGTCCATGAGGAGTATGTTTGTAAATATGGGTCCCTTCTTAAGCTTGGGTTCATTGGCCTGATCCAGGTATACTTCGCCGATTATATCCGAAGGGACCAGATCAGGCATGCACTGGATCCTCTTGAATTCCGCCTGAATGGTGTCTGCCAGGGCCTTGGACATTGTGGTCTTTGCGACTCCTGGAACTCCCTCGAGAAGAACGTGACCGTTGGCTACAAGGCTTATGAACAGAAGCTCTATGACATCCTCCTTTCCGGCGATGTGCTTTTTGAGCTCGTCCTTGACCCGTGCATAAGCGTCTTTTGCATCCAACATACAATCGATTATTTCTCTGCATATAGGATTTAAAATCTTAAGTTGTGGAGCATGACCCATTGGCGCATGAAAATGGCTGGATGGCACCTCATACAAAAGGTTTAAATTTAGCTTGTTGCCAAATATAACCTGACAGATATGCCATTGGGCAGAGTTGCATTCTTATGATAGGAAAAACAAACAGCAGAGGAAGGCTTGTATCCGTATCTGAAGTTAAGGAGATACTAGAAGAGAGGCAGAAGGATGGCGAGCTAGGATACGAGCAGACGCTTGCATACGAATACACCAAAAAATTCAACAAGCTTAGCAAGGCAGACGCAGAGAAGATGAAAAAGGAGCTTGAGGCGTTCGGACTGGGCGAGAAGCTGGCTCTTAAGGTAATGGAGATAATGCCTGCTGATGTTTCCCAGCTAAAACTGATTCTGGCAATGGACAAGTCCAGGGCACCTACAGAAGACACAGAACTGGCCAAGATAATGGAAGTGGTGAAGAGCTACTCCAAGTAGTTCGTGGCGGTTTTTCATGGAAGACAGAGATAGCGGGCAGCGTAAAGAGAACCTTGAAGAAAATGCCATAGTCCTAGATTACCTTCCTACAGGTAGGTCGACATCCATAAGGCCTGAACCGGTAGTGCAGATACTGGGCGCAGACAGATTCACGCTGCTTGAAGCGGTGCCGAAGGTGCCTGATATAAAGGTCGGGGAGACGGTCTACATAGGAAAGGGAGAGAGGAACAAGATATCGGTAATAAAGGGCAGGCTGCAGTACAATGACCTTACGGAAGCTTCTAAGAGGGAGCTGCCTAATGCCGTATCAGAAGTGATAAAGTCCAATGAGCCAAAGTTCGTGGGGCTGTTCAACACGGCATCCCCAATAAACATAAGGATGCATGCCCTTGAGCTTCTGCCAGGAGTGGGCAAGAAGCACCTTTCGGCAATACTTGATGCGAGGGACGAGAAGAATTTTGAGAACTTTGAGGACATAGCAAAGAGGGTGCCGTTGCTGCAGGATCCTGTGAAGCTACTCTGCGACAGAGTTATACTCGAGCTTAAAGGAGAGTCAAGATTCTATATCCTCACAAGGCCACCGCAGCACAGGTACTGAATCCACAAGCATGGTCTTGCCAGGCTTCCAACAGAAGGAATCCTTAAATGCAGGTAGAATTCACTGGGAATCGATTGCATGAGAAGGATTTCTAACATACGCATTGGAGCGGGCATGAGGGCAGCTGGAATAATAGCGCCGTCGCCGATGGCAGTGACACATGCGGCCTTGGCGTGCATAATGGCAAATCAGGCGTCAGTGGCGTTGGAGCCGCAGGCGCAGTGCAGTTTGGCCTATCCTTAATCGGAATAGTTATTGGAAAGATTGTGGAAAATGATAATGAAAAAGGAGGAATAAATAGATACCTACGGCAACATAGGCCAGGGCATTAACCCAGCATTTGTTCAAGCTCAGTATGGCTGCCCACGATGTATGTGGGATTGCACTTCTTCAGGTGGTCAAGGCTGTAAAATGCAGAGTGCGCCTGTGGATAGAATAGCACCGAATCGATGCCTGCGTTGGATGCTGCCTTTATGTCAAATTCAGAATCACCAACCATGATGGAATTACTGGTCTCTGCGCCGAGCAATGACATTGCGGCGCTTATGCCTTCCGGATCCGGCTTGCGCCTTTTGACATCGGAACCACTTATCACTACATCGAAGTAAGGCCTTACCTCGGTTGCGATCAAGGCTTTTTCCAGAAGCAGCTTGGACGAGCTCGATATCAGGGCAGTCATCCTGCCCGAAGACTTGGTGCGCTCAAGCATCTTCTTGGCACCATCGTAAAGGCTAATGCCGTGCGCATCACCATCCATGAACAGGTATATGCGGTCCTTGAACAGTTTCCAGTTCTCGGGTTTTACGCCAAGTGCAATGGCGCCATCATAAAGGTTGCCTATGAGCGGGCCCACTTCCCTTTCAGAAGCAGTTATCCCTTCCTCTGCGAGAGAGGCGCTTATGGCATCTGACCATAGCGACAGGGTCCTAGCAATGCACCCGTCCCAATCAAAAAGGATGCATCGGTATGGTTTCATTGCCATAGGAGAGATCATGCCTTTTCAAGGTGCATCTGTGGCACTATTATCTGCCTTGTAACGGACTTGGAAGTATGAACCTCCACCACGTATGAATCGCCCCTCTTTTCTGTCACGACACCTACGCGGCCCTTGTACCTTGGATGGGGTATGTTCTTGAAATTGCCCTTGGGCACTATTATTACCCTGTCATCAACCTTGAAATCCTTTATCAGCTTTGTTATGCCAAGCTTGGAAGGCTTGTAATGCCTTGCTAGCTGCCTTGTCCTCCCTACGAATAATCCGTGTGATCTCTGTGCCATACAAATCAGCATCTGCCTGGCCCCATGCAAGACAGGCAAGTACTTGTTGATATAAACATATATAAATACCTTTCACCATATTTAAAAAAGTGGTATGAATGGCTAAGGCAGAATATGCTAAGACAAAATCAGGGAAGAAGGTTGAGCTTAACCCGAAATTCAAGATCGAGAACATCGTTGCAAGTGCAGATCTTGGAGTCGAACTCGACCTTTACGGCATAGCGAAGGCATCTCCGGACGTTGACTATGAGCCCGAGCAGTTCCCTGGAGCTATCTGCAAGATACACGAGCCGAAGACCGCGCTCCTGCTCTTCAAGAACGGGAAGATAATATGCACTGGGGCAAAGACTGAAGCCGACATAAAGAAGGCCATAGACCAGGTCATAAAGATAGTGAGGAACTACATACTTGAACCGTCTTAACCAATTATGGATCTCTTCCCCGCAGCTTTCTTTGGCAGGCGGGGGATTCTATTTCTTTGCTGAGGATGAGCGTATCTTGCGCATGGCCACCACATACACTATGTAAAGCGCCTGTGCGAATATCCCTGTAGCGGCGAGCATTATCAGGATGTTGGTGGTGGATCCGAAAGCGTAGTATCCGAATTCTATAAGCACTACGTTCCATATGAACGAGCCAGATAGGGAGTAGAGATAGAACTTCTTTATGTCCATCTGCGCGAAGCCGGCTGGGAAGCTTATCAGGCCCCTGACCACAGGTATGAGTCGGCCTATGAAAACTGTGAATCCGGCATTGGCCACGAACCACCTGTCAAAACTGTCAAGCATTTTCCGGTTTATGTGGAACCTCTCGGCGTGCTTGTAGACCACGTCCTTGCCTAGGAAGTAGGCGATGTAGTAGTCTAGGGTTATGCCTATCGCGGTGCCTATGAGGGTGGAGATTATTGCCAGATAGAGGTTCAGGAGCCCAGTATAAACGAAGTATCCCGTAAGTGGAAGGACAACTTCGCTAGGTATTGGGAGGGATGCCGATTCCAGCGCCATGAGTATGATTATTGCAAGGTAGTCGTGCGAAACTATGAATGAGTGGATGCTTGCGGATATCCCGGTAAGCGAAGCCAGGGATGCACTCGAAATAAGCAAATGGAGCATGATGTTGCTTATATGGCATCTAGTTAATATACTTTAACGTGTTTGTGGTGCCCTTCTGATTGGGAGTGCCTGAAAGGACTATGTATCTGACCACACGCCTTCTAGAGGCAGACTGCCCCACAAGAGCCAGCATCTGATCCACGGTGCCGTACTTGCCTACTGCCTCGCTGCGCACCCCCCAATAGAGGTTGAGCTTTCTCCTCACACGCTCGGAATTGCTCATTGCAATTATGTCGCAATGTGGCCTCAGTGCGGAGAGCTTTATGGCGCTTGCGCCGGTCTGCGTTGGCACGAAGGCGCTGGTTGTGTTGTAGTTGTCCGCTATCTCCGCTGCGGCGAATGCCACGCTGTCACCAACGTCTGCTATCTTGAAGTCACTCGAGCCCCTCGCAACGGCTTCTGCGCTAGTTGCAGAGTCATGAAGCATACGTATCGATTCTATTGGATACTTTCCAACTGCGCTCTCCTCGCTCAGCATTATGCAATCCGCCCCGCTCAGCACGGCTGTTGCAATATCGTTCACCTCGGCCCTTGTGGGGGATGGATTTGAGACCATGCTCGCAAGCATCTGGGTTGCTACTATAACCGGTTTGCGGTGCCTCCTGGCCGCGCCGATGAGCTTTAGCTGCGCCACGGGTATTGATGAGATGGGCACATCGAATGCGAGATCGCCTCTGGCCACCATTATGGCATCCGAAGCGCCAAGTATGCCATCGATATTCTCCAGCGCCTCGCTGCGCTCTATTTTGGAGATAACATATGCATCCCCGACCTTTCTCCTGAACTGGTCTATGTCGTGGGGTTCGCGGACAAAGGATAGGCCCATGAAGTCAACCCCGTTCTTCTTGGAGAACCTGGCCAGCCGGACATCTTCGGTAGTGGGCGGAGCTGCGGATACGTTCCCGTTGATTATGTTTATACCCTTCCTGGAGCTTATCGACCCTGGCTTGGTGGCGGTGCATTCTATGAAGCCACCAGATACATCGTTTACTCGCAGGCTCATGTAGCCGTCGCCAACAGCTATGATGGATCCCTCCCGCAAGTAGCCGCTTATATCGTAATCTAGCGGGATCACTTCGGGGTCCTTTGAATGGAACTTTAACCTTACAGACTCTCCTTTCTTCAAAGTGACTGCGGATGGAAGCTTGCCGAATCGCATCTTGGGGCCGGGAAGGTCAGCAAGTATGGCCACCTCCTTTCCTGCTTTCTTTGAGGCGGATCGTATATCAGCTATGTACTCTTCGGCATCATCCTCCTTTGCATGTGAGAAGTTTATCCTGAATACATCCACATACTTCATGGCCCTGGACAGGATGCCGGGGTGGAACAGACTTGGCCCGTAAGTGGCGACTATCTTAGTTTTCATGCAATCGCAATATTAGCATGTGCGCGTCGGTTTAAAATAGCGCATGCTGGCGTTCGATAGGCGTACAGCCACATCAGTATTCGGCCAAGCAGAAGATGTTACCTTCATTGAGCTTATCCTTTCCGTTCAGCTCTTTTAGGGATATCAGAAAGGCATAGCCGGCCACTTCCGCGCCGCTGCCCTTTATCAGGTCTGCACATGCCCTTGCGGTACCACCGGTTGCCAGTAGGTCGTCAACAACAAGCACCCTTGAGCCCTTCTCCAATGAGTCCGCATGCATCTCCATGGTAGCCGTCCCGTATTCCAAAGAGTAGTCCATGCTGATAGTCTTGTACGGAAGCTTCCCCTTCTTGCGCACAGGTACGAACCCCTTGCCCGTGGCGTATGAAAGCGCAGCTCCGATTATGAAACCGCGCGCCTCTATGCCCGCTATATATCCAAAATCGATCCCACGAACCAGTGCGGCGAGCGCGTCTATCGATGACCTGAAGGCGCAGGCATCCTTCAGCAGGGGAGTTATGTCCTTGAACAGGATCCCTAGCTTAGGGTAGTCAGGTATGTCCCTTATCCTTTTCCTAAGAAGCTCTTCGGCCTCCCTTATTGTCTGTTTTTCGGGCACAGGTCTAATATCCATAAATGCATTTATATAACCTATCGGGCCCTGCAGGGACCATTATGCCATAGCCGTGCCTAACCTTTTGTGCGCGACGGATTCGCAATGCCGCAGATGCCGTATTCGCCGCCAATGCATGCCAGAGATAAAAAGATTTAAATAGATAAATAAATACCTATACAACGAGATTTAAATGCAATTTGATTTTGTTCCAAAGTCGCTTGCACTCATACCCGACGGTAACAGGAGATGGGCAAAGGCACACAAAATCTCCGTGCTGATCGGGTACAGCAATGGGGTTAAGAAGTTCATAGATTTCAGCGAGTGGTGCAGCTCATATGATATACACAATCTCACCGTATGGGCATTGTCAACCGAAAACCTCAAGAGGCATACGGCAGAGCTCAACGCGCTATTTAACATATACAGGAAGGTATGCAGGGACAGGAGCATAATAAACAGGCTTCACGAAAATGACGCCAGGGTCAGGATAATAGGGAACGCGGAGCTCATACCAAAGGACCTTTACGCATCGCTAAAGTCCATAGAGCATGAGACGGAATCTAACTCCAAAGGCACGATAAACATGCTCATCGGATACGGAGGTGCGGACGATATTATTTCTGCGGCTAAAAAGCTTGCAGATAAGGCTGCGCGCGGGTACACGATAAACGAGGAGAGCTTCAGGGACTCGTTGATATCATCGGATGTGCCCAATATAGACTTCGTGGTCAGGACATCCGGCGAGATGAGGCTGTCGGGGTTCATGCCATGGCAGTCAGGATATTCTGAACTGTATTTCTCGAAGAAGCTATGGCCCGACTTTACAAAGAGGGACCTGTATTACGCCCTTGCGGACTATAACAGAAGGGAACGCCGCTTTGGAAAATAATGTGTTTAAATGCCGCCCAAAAAGAGGGACATCACAAAATACTCTAGCTATTTCGCGGTAGTCATACCAGGTAGCCTCGTGCAGGCAATGCTGATACTGCTGCTGGGAGTAATTGCCGGTGCAGTTGCGGGAATGATTGTGCATGGTTACGGAGATATTGTTGACGCTGCGCTTCTTGGAGCGGGATCCGGGATCTTCGTTATAAGCGTGCCTGCGCTCCTGACCGTACTCATACTCAGGACGATCAAGAGAGGTATGAAGATAAAGCATGCCATGTTTGCGGTTCTTGCGATATCCCTGGTGTATGCTGCCTTCATTGTTGTAGACGCCTCCATCTATTACTTCCTCAAGAGCAGGGCGGTCTACTTTTTGCTCCTCATCTTGATAAATGCGGCGATATACGGATACTGGTTCATCATCAACAGAATAGCAATAGGCCAGAAGAAGATTGCAATAATCACATCGCAGATACAGACCCTACTAAACATCTTCCTATACCTTCCGTTCGGGGGCTACATAATAAGGTTCGGCATACCGATAGGGATAGCTCTGACAAAATTGTTCTCAGGCATACTTGTATTCCTGGTGATATGCTACGTGATACTCTACCTCCTGGACATGCCTGCAAAGAAGAATCTCTACGTGAGCAGCGTGCAGCTGTTCAGCACCATGATAGGGCAGTGGCTCTACGACCTTAACGCTGACACGAAGATACTCGGCACTGGAGGCGTTGAGAGGGACGTTGACAGCGACGTTGTCATCCTGTCTTCGAAAAAAGGGATAAAGGCGGTGATGGTAAAGCCGGACATACACTATGGCCCTTTCGGCTCTGTTGGAGGCAGCATTTTCACAAAGGTCCTTGGCGACATGATAGTGAACAAGTATGGCGCTGCCCCATTCATACTTCATGGGGCAGTAAATATAGATGACAACCCAATAAGCACGAGGCAGGTCACCACGATGTCTTCAAGGATATGCGACCACATAAGTGCCATGGCGTCCGGACCGATGAAAGACGCTTTCGGCATGATTAAGGTTGGCAGCGAAGGCCCGTGCAGGGCAATAAACATGCGCATAAACGGGATAAACATACTTACGCTGACCAAGGCCCCTACGGTCACTGAGGACATAGATCGCGAGATAGGTCTGCACTTCGAGAAGATAGCAAACTGCGGCAAGTATGACACGGTGCTAATAGACGCCCATAATTCAAGGTTCGAGACGGCCCCTAAGGACGACCTGAGGGGCATCTACAGGGGCAGCAAGTATGTCAGGATGTACGATACCGCCATACGCGAGGCCGTAGGCCCGCAGGGTAGGACCGCTCGCATGAGCTTTGGATCATCGTATATGAAACTGTCAAAAGTCCTTCACAATCCAGACCTTGGGACTGGCTACAGCAGCATAGGTGTGTTCAAATTCGGCGCCAGGAAATTCGCAATGGTGTACGTAGATGCGAACAATGTGCTGCCAGGGTTCAGGGAGAGCGTTATAAGGCACGTGAAGTCGAAATACGGCATTGATGCTGAAGTATACAGCACCGACACACATTCGGTGAACTCGATAGCTCTAT
>CAZLPL010000025.1:0-10997 GCA_964561405.1 Microcaldota archaeon | reverse complement strand
AAGGAGGAGAGGGACTTCATCAACGTCGCACAGTCAAAGAGGTTCATGCAGACCATAGCAGTAGCATCAAAATGCCATAAATTCGTCAAGGAGAATCTCCACACCACAATAAGAGGTCTTTATTACCAGCTCAAGTTCTCGCTTGGTGAAGACGTTGATGAGAACATATTCAGCGAGCAGGCCGAATCAAACCCTCTGATAGAGGATCTTGAAGTGTCTCTCGACCTCACAAGGGAGAACCTGAACCTAAATGCGAACAGGAAGGGAGTCCTCGCGGGCAACATGAAGGTAATGGACAGGTTCGGGGATGAGATGGTTGAGATAGACTGCAGCAAGCAGGGAAGGAGCGGATGGGCGATACCTAGCGACGTTGACAATGATATCCAGTTCGTAGACGTAAAGGCGAAATATGTAATAGTAGTGGAGAAGGACGCGCTCTGGCAGAGGCTAAACGAGGACAGATTCTGGAAGAAGGAGAACGTCATACTGATAACCCCGCAGGGACAGGCAGCAAGGGGAACGAGGAGGCTTATAAGGAAACTTGCAGATAAGGGGCTGCCAATATATGTCTTCACAGACTCTGATGCCTGGGGATGGTACATATACTGGACTATAAAGACGGGCAGCATAAACCTAGCGCACATAGGCGGTGAGGTTGCGACCCCTGAGGCGCACTTCATAGGAGTTACCATGTCAGACTTGGACAAGTACGAGTTCCTAAACAAGCTAACCATGAACGCCACCGAAGTCGACCTGAAGAGAGCGCAGGAGATGCTGAATTACGAATGGATAAGGAAGAACAAGGCCTGGGTTGTCGAGCTTGAGAGGATGATAAGGTCTAAAAAGAAGCTTGAGCAGGACGCACTTCAGGGACCGAGGCTGACTTTCGTAGGAGAGTACATAAAGGAGAAAGTATCCAACAAGGACTACCTGCCATAACGCGGCACCCGGTGGCGTGTGGTCAATTTTCAGCTAACGCATAAATACCAGCAATTTCTACACAGAATCATGGCAGTTAGGATTAAGTCTGTCCCTAGCGCTATACGATTGCATAGGGAGATGGCATCGCTGTGTAGGGGAATTGTGGATGAAAGATAATGGCTGCCGCCCCAGACATAAAGCTTATAGTCACTGATGGTGATGGGTGTATGCTTCCTCTTGGAAGCTTGCCTGAAAGGAATCTCGTGAAAAAGCTTTTGGTGGCGATGCGCCTTGGCATTGGATATACTGACCTTGCGCTCGTAACTGCCAATTCCTACAGCTCTGAGTGCGTGAGACTTGCTTCTAAGATAGGCATCACCGCATACTTTGAGACGGGCAACAAAAGGCTCCATGAAGGAGAGGTATCTTTTCGTGTGGGAGCGGATGACATGGAGTTCCTTGGGTGTATGCCAGACCCGTGCTGGACAGGCTGCTCCTTGGCGAATTCCCAGGGTATACCCGATCCATTCTCCCGGAGGAGTCACTGTAATGTCGTGTCCCATAGCTGCAGGCGTGGATAGCACACATTTTTCAAGCATGGTAGAGGGCATTATTGCAAATGGTGCAGGCAGGTCTCTTTCAGATAAGCTATTGGTATCAGGAAGCTCTGACAGGTTTGTATACGTTACTTTTAAAGGAAGCGGCAAGGCGGAGGTCCTGGAGGGGCTCCTAATAGGCAGGGAGCGTGGCAGCATGATGTATGTTGGCGATGGTGCAGCAGACATCCCGGCTTTCGAGGCAGTTACAGGACATGACGGACTGTGCATCGCCCCAGAAAACGCAGGGCCAGAGGTCAGAAGGTTGCTGCAGGGATTGGAGAAGGGCATGGTGTACCAGAAAACGGATGCCGAGTGCCTCTGGGAAGTGATATCTGCAGTAATAACTGCCAGGATGGGAGCTGATAGGCATAAGGCATGGCGCTTGAATCACACGGATACCTTTCCACGCGACTGGCTGCTTGGACATATGTCCCTGAGAACACATGCATGGCACTGCCTATTCCTCGCCTTGCAGGTATCCCTGCCTAGTTCTATGAAAAGATTTGAGGTAATCCCCCATTCACGCTTGGGGATAAGCTTAAGCAGGTCATTCTCTATCTTTTCAGGCTTCCCTTTGTGGCCTGAGAGCCCCAACATCACTGCAACCCTTCCGCAATGGGTGTCTACAGCTATGCCCTCCTCTATCCCATAGCCCTCGTTAAGCACTACATTTGCCACCTTGCGGCCCACGCCAGGCAGCGTGATCATTTCCTCCATTGTCCTAGGCACCTTGCCTCCAAAACGTTCGACGATGAGCCGGGATGCACCCTTGAGGTTGCGTGCTTTTGTCCTGTAGAAATTTAAGCTGGAGAGATATCTGCGCAGCACTGGGAGCTGCGCATTTGAGAAGTCCTCGAAGTTGTGAAACTTTGAGAATAGCTTTGGGGTTACCTTGTTTACCTGTGCGTCCGTGTTTTGCGGAGAGAGCAATACGGCAACAAACAGCTGGGTCATGTCAGAGTGCACTAGCTGGGTGTGAAGTACGTATCCGTATCTGGAGGAAAGTCTCCTGAACACCGTGCCCAGATAGTTGGATCTTGCTCGCATGTAATGGTAATGCATCACAGTGTTAAAATTGTTTCTGCACATATGGATGACGCACAAGCGTCGTAGAATTATACAGCGTGTTTTAATATTGCAGGGTCGATATACAGGTATGCAGCTACTTACATACGCTGCTGGAGAGGATTAATCTGGGAGCTTTATTCGGAACCAACGGCGTTAGAGGGATCACAAACTCAGAACTCACCCCTGAACTTGCCTTGGGGCTTGGAAAGGCGATAGGCACATTCTACAAAGCAGGCAGCAGGATAATGATAGGCAGGGACATAAGAGCTGGAGGAGACATGATTGTGCGGGCTCTTACTAGCGGACTCTTAAGCAGCGGGGTGCAGGTGGATTATGCAGGAGTGCTCCCAACGCCGGCCCTGCAGTATGGGATAAGAAAGAGGCAGTACGATGGGGGCGTGATGGTGACTGCAAGCCATAATCCAGCTGAGTTCAATGGAATAAAAGTCCTTGGGCCTGACGGCGTTGAGGCTGAAGCCCACGTGGAAGAGACAATAGAAAAATACTATTTCAGCAGAAAGTTCAGGACGGCGAAGTGGCATGACCTAGACAGAGATGTCGCCATGGCATCAGGAGTGATAGACGAATACATCAAAGGGATCCTGAGCAATGTGGACGTCAAACGCATAAGAAAGAGGGGGTTCAGAGTCCTCATTGACGGAGGAAATAGCGTAGGATCACTGGCAAGCGTTCGCGTGGCAAAAGAACTTGGATGCGAGGTGCATGAAGTGGCAACAGACCTTGATCCGCTTTTTCCATCCAGGCCTCCGGAGCCCACACATGCAAGCTTGGAGAAGAGTGCGGCACTGGTCAAGAGATTTGGCGCAGACATAGGCGTTGCACACGACGGAGACGCCGACAGGGCCGTCTTTATAGATTCTGAGGGCAGGGTACAATTCGGGGATAGGAGTGGTACGCTATTGGCATATTGGTGCTCAAAGAAATCTGGGAAGACAAAAAACACAGTAATAACACCGTTCTCCAGTTCCAACCTTGTAGAAGATTTCCTTGGAAAAGAAGGCATAAAGGTAAAATGGACAAGGATAGGCAGCATATATGTGTCAAAGGCCATGCTTGAGAGCGGTGCAATCGCAGGTTTCGAAGACAATGGAGGATTTGCATATCCAAAGCACCAGCGTGTGCGTGATGGTGCCATGACCTTTGCACTGATGCTAGACTTCCTTGCGTCACAGAACAAGAGTTCGGCTGAGCTTTTCGATATGCTTCCGAAGTACCAGACAGAGAAGATAAAGATACCTCTCACAAAGGGTATGGACGTTGGAAAAATACTACGTAAGGTAAAATCCAGATACAAAGGCGTTGGGAAAGTGGTTGACACTGACAACGATGGGCTCAAGATGGTTGCAGATGGCTTCTGGTTCATAGTTAGGAAGAGCGGCACGGAGCCCGTGCTTAGGATAAGCGTAGAGGCAAAGAGCAGATCGGTGCTTTACAGCACTATGAGAGAGTTGAGGACGCTTGTATGATTGAAGGGTTTTTCATGGATGGCTCAAAAGGAAAGGTTCTTGTGGCAGGGGGGGCAGGATTCATAGGCAGCTGCATAGTCGATACTCTGGCAGAGGCAGGATACGGAATCAGGGTCGTGGATGACATGTCTTCAGGCAGGGCTGACAACGTAAGCCAACATGTAGGCAAGGATTACTTCGAGCTGGTCAAAGGCACCATAGTGGATCCTGCAGTTGCAGAGAGAGCTATTGATGGCGTGGATGCCGTCATAAACATGGTTGGGAAGGGGGACCTTGCAAAATCAGTGGAGAACCCGTTGCTTTACCATGACACAAACCTTACAGGAAACCTCAACCTCCTGGTTGCAGCTTCTAAAAAAGGCATAAAGAAGTTCATATTTGCATCTTCAGGCGCAGTCTACTCTGCAAAGGCAGTTGGCGTAATATCAGAGGATGCCGAGTGGGGGCCTTCATCACCATATGCCGCAACGAAAGTGTGTTCCGAGGTGTACTGCAGGACTTTCAACGAAGTATACGGCATGGAATGCATATGCTTTAGGTTCTTCAACGTGTACGGGCCAAGGAGGGAGAACAGCACATATGGCGGCGCAGTTACAAACTTCATGCTTAACGTGATGGATGGAAAGAAGATAACAGTATTCGGCACTGGAAATGACAAGAGAGATTACGTTTATGTCAAGGATGTGGCAAGGGCAGTGGTTATGGGACTCAAGGAAGGCGTTTCTGGAGAGTTCAATGTAGGCACGGGAATGGGCACTTCGACAAACGAGCTCCTCGCCAAGATAGAAGAGGCGTTAGGTAAGAAAGGGGAGGTATCAATGGCTCCTGCAAGAAAGGGAGATAGCCCGAGCAGGATTGCGAACATATCTGGGATTGGAAAGGCGCTTGGATATACGCCGGAATATGACCTGGAGCGCGGGCTTAGGGAACTGAAGGATTATCTCGAATCAAAGACGCCCTAGAGGCTTAACAGAAGCTTGCGATAGCTTTCCACAATGCGCGCGAAACTGAAGCCGCTTACGAATCTGATCGCATTTCCTGAGAGCTTTTTCTGCAGGGTCCTGTTAGAGTACAATGTATAGAATTTCTCTGCGAAACCATCGATATCGCCATAGTCGTACAGCATGCCATTATAACCTTCGCGCACTACCCTTGTAGTGGGATTGCTCTTTATAGCAGTATTTATGTTGTTGTTTATGAGCAGAGGAAGGCCACATGCCATGGCCTCTAGAAGGGACCTTCCCAGGCCTTCCCACTCGGAAGTTGACACGAAGAATGCGGCGTTGTTATAAGCAGTTATAAGGACTTTTCCAGTCATGAAACCTGCGAAGACGATATTGCGCTGAACCCCAAGGGATTTTGACAGGGCTTTGTAATTTTCCTCGTCCTTTCCGGTGCCCACTATCTTCAGAAGTACAGCATCCTTCAGTTCGGGATGGGATGCTTTTACCTTTGCTATGCCACGTATCATGAGGCTTATCTTCTTCTGCCTCTCATCCAGGCGTGATACAGACAGACCCCCATTGAACGTGCGCCTTTTGCCTGTAGGCCGATATTCATCATGCGGGGCTATAGTTATGTTTGCTATCTGGGTGGACTTCTTGAAGAACATTCTGGCGACAGGTTCCTGCTCGGCAGATATGGCGATATATGCGTCGAGCCATTCGCGCATCCTGCGCATGAGATACATCCTGGCGAGCATTTTGGGGAGAAGCCGCTTGATTCCAGTCTTTTTGAAATTGAGGAGCACGTTGCCCCTGTCCACATATATGAATTTTGCCTTGCTTGATGGGTGGCTGCGCCTGTAGCTCTCCACAATCCCTACATCGCGTATGGAATTCAGCCAGATTACATCGTAATCAGTGGCCATGACATCGGAATAACTTATCGCAGCAGACTTGCTGTCAATCTTTGAAAATGCTCCGAAGATATCTATTTTCAGGCTGCGGGAAGCCCGGAGCCTTTTGTAGAGGCTGTACGTATCCTTAGCGGCTCCCCCTATAACCTTGAACGAGCCTGTCTCCATCATCAATACGCGCTTCATTCCATCAATAATATGCTATTATTAAAAGTTTATTTACCTAACTAGTATGGTCGTTTATGCCAAAAAACATTGTTACCAAATGCATAATAACCTCAGCAGGAGAAGGCAGCAGGATGCGCCGTGTCACTTACGTGGTGCCGAAAGGCCTCCTTCCTCTTTTCAAGACGGAGGATGGCAAAAGGATAGCAGTACCGGTAGCTGACTTTATAATGGACGCACTAGTAGCCACTGGCGTCAAGAAGTTCTGTTTTGTAGTGGGAAAGCACAGGTCGCTTCTGATGGACTACATGTTTGAGAGGGGAGTCACATTCGTGTTTCAGAACAGGCCCCTCGGGTTCGGGGATGCGGTCCTGAGGGGAGAGGACTTTGCCGGAAGCGACGCCATGGTAGTGCATGCTGACGACGGTGTGCTTACGGGAGGCTACACCGAGGCCTTGGACCTGTTCTCGGAAAAAGGTGCAGATGCAGTTCTGCTTCTGAGGAAATTCGAAAACCCGAAGAAGAGGTATGGAGTTGCAGAGGTTGGTTCCGAAGAGCAATACATGGGGCACAAAGCATTCAGGATCTTGGGAGTTGAGGAAAAACCAGAGAAGCCGAAGTCAAACATGGCGATATCTGCAGTTTACATATTTTCCAGCAAGATCTTCGAAAGCCTTAAGAAGATAAATCCTGTGGGAGAGCTGCAGCTTACCGATGGAATACAGGGCATAATAGAGTCTGGCGGGAAGGTGTACGGGATATTGCTGGAGAAGGAAAAATGGCTCAATGTAGGAGACACTGAGAGCTACCATAACGCACTGAACTACTCTTTTGACAACCTGTGATTACTGAAAAGTTCGCCTTCTTAGTCTAATTAGCCCAGTGGACAAGGCAGCACTTTCAAATGGCCATCACATCGGTGATTCGCATGCACTGGTCAGGATTCTGGCTGATCCCTCCACCTAGTCTGCGGCATTATGCTGCCCTTGAACTTTTCCATCCTGGTTTTACATCCTGGATTTGTAGCGCATCATGTCACCTATCACCTGGCCGAATATATCTGCCATTTTCAGGCTCGGATGGAATCCCAGTGATGGAAGGACTTTGATTTCAGGATTGTAGTAGTGCGTATCCGCCTCTACTCTTGGATTTTCAACGTGCGATATTTCAACATTTATGCCAAGACTTTTTGCAGTCTTCTGCACAAGTGATGCAATATCGTTGACGCTCAAAAGCTCCACGAACTGGTTTGCAACGCGGTACTCTCCTTTCTGAGGTGGATTCTCGAGCAGCAAGGACAGGGCTGTTACACTGTCCTCTAAGGATAGATATCCCCTTATCTGGCCTTCCCTCCCATACGCCGTTAAAGGCATGCCAAGTACGCGCTCCACGCAGAAACGGTTTACCACCGTACCCGCGCCTAGTCAATACTAGCAATCTGATAACAATAAAGCCATATTCCGATAAAGAATTTGAAGAGAAGTTGGGTAGGCTAAAAGAGAACCTTAGTGATAGCCAACCAGACAAAGATTGGAGGAAGACTTTGAACAACTTTAATTACGAAACAGATAAGTATGCCATAACAAAGCTAAAGTTGGAAAGCATACGCAAGAAATACATAGGAAAGAAATTCGGAGAGGAAGTGGATTATGGTGTCAGCGCATTTAGCGAGGCAGACAAAGTTGAGGATATAAGCGTGGAGGATTTGAAGAAACAGATGCTTTCAATAGTAGAATATATATTAGAAAAGAACAGTGCAAGCGAGACTGACAAAGGCAGATTCTATAAGGTAATCCTTGAAATGGTTTCTAAGAAGTTCCTGAATTCTAAGCCCCTATCCCAATCCACGCCAAAAGACAGGATACTTATATTCAACAATCTTGAAAATCTGGTAAATGCCTTTACGCTTCCCATTGTAAAAGGGATAATAGAAGATGGTGCATTAGATGAGTGAACGAGTATACAACGCACCTAAAAAGAGTCCATATTCATGCGAGCTGTATGATAGCGACTTTGAAAGGCAGTTTATGGATGAACTGGAAAAAGACCCAAAAGTAAAGAAATGGACAAAGAATCATGGCATTAGGATACCCTATGTAAATATTGACAGTAAAGTAGCTCATTACAATCCTGATTTCATTGTAGAGTATGTAGATGGAACTCAGGAGCTAATAGAGATAAAGGGAAAGAATATGCTTACAGAGATAACCAAACGCAAGCAAAAGGCAGCAAAGGAGTGGTGTGAGAAGAGAGAAATACAGTACAGGCTAATAACACTTTAGGGATGAACCAATGCAAATATCAGCAAAAAACCTAGGAGAGCTTAAAAGCCATAATTTCTGTCAGAGATGCTTCTGGGTCAAGACGCACCAGAAGCAACTTCCGTACCAGATATTTCCAGGCATATTCAACTCCATTGATGCCTATACCAAGAACATAGTCATGAGTTATGTAAGCAGGGAGGGCAAGCTGCCAAGCTGGCTAAAAGACATCGGCGAAGTGAACAAAGCCTACAAAAATGCAACAGACGCAATGAAAGGAAAGAGCATTAGCTCGAAGGCAAAGTTCAATACGCAGTACAACGATGTACTCCTTACAGGAATACCAGATGCGATATATCAAAGACCGAATGGCAATATCGTGATAGTGGATTACAAGACGGCACGATATACGTCTGGTCAGGATGACCTATTGCCAGTCTACGAAATCCAGCTTAATGGCTACGCCTATATAGCAGAGAAGTTGGGGATAAAGCCCGTAGAAAGCCTCTATTCGATATACTTTGAACCGCCAGAACGGGAAAACCACGAAGTCATAGCAAAGAGGTATACAACAGCAGAAGGCTTTGAGATGCCCTTCAAGCCAGTTGTACACAGGATAAGGAAGGATACCAAAGAAATCGAAACTCTAATGGATAAGGCTTATGGGATTTATGCGCTAACTAATCCTCCAAAGGAACGTGAAGAATGTAAGGACTGCAAGAATATGGCAGAACTCTCTAATCTACTTTACAGTCGAAAATAGTTTTTAGACAGTTTATGGACAAGATTCAGAGTTTTTAGACAGATTTGGAGTTTATGAACAAGGCCGGTCTTGAAGAAGGTTTTGTAGAGTGCATTAGTTCTCTTCGAAATAGGTTGGCTGATTACTAAAGCTATTGGGGAATGCCTTATCCTCCTCATGCCCCTTTGCGAAATTCCGAGAGATTTGGAGAGTTCTGATCGGCTTATGCCCTCCTTTCCTGCAGCATCACTCCCACTCTATTGTTGACGGAGGCTTGTTTGTTATGTCATACACCACACGCACCACGCCAGGTACCTCTCCAGTTATGCGCGTAGATATCCTTTCAAGGACATCGTAGGGTATCCGTGAGAAGTTTGCTGTCATCGACTCGGTGCTGTCCACTGAGCGGATGGCTATGACATGCCCGTACGCCCTTGCATCGCCCTTTACCCCTGTGCTCCTTGATCCGGTGAGGACTGCAAAGTGCTGCCATGCCTTTGATGCCTCTCCTGAGCGCTCCATCTCTTGCGAAACTATTGATTCTGCAGTCCTAAGCATGTCGAGCTTTTCCCTAGTCACTTCTCCAAGTATCCTTACAGCAAGGCCTGGGCCTGGGAAAGGCTGCCTATACACCATCTGGCGCGGCATGCCGAGTTTCGTGGCAAGGCGCCTTACCTCATCCTTGTATAAGTCCCTGAGCGGGTCTATTATTCCCCTGAATTTTATCTGCTCAGGTATGCCGCCCACGTTGTGGTGCGTCTTTATTACGCTGGATTTTGATGACTTGCCAGACTCTATCCTGTCAGGGTATATTGTTCCCTGTATTAAGTAGTCTGCGCCTACCTTCTTGGCCACCTTCTCAAACGACCTGATGAACTCCCTGCCGATTATCTTCCTCTTCTGCTCTGGGTCTGATACGCCCTTGAGCGCAGCCATGAACTCCCTGGCAGCATCTACCACGACGATGTTGAGGCCCAGTCTTGATGCCATGGCCTTTATCGACTTCGCCTCGTCCTTGCGCATCATACCGGTGTCAACGAACACAGCAGTAAGCCTCTTGCCTAATGCCTTTGAAGCAATTATGGCTGCAGTGCTTGAATCTACCCCTCCGCTCATCGCCAGTATGGCCCTCCTGTCCCCTACCTGTGATTTTATTTCGTCGACATACTTTGACGCGGTGCCGGTGGCGTTCCATGTCTTCCTGGCGCCGCATATATCGAGTGCGAAATTTGATAGCACCTTGTTCCCATTCGTGGTGTGTACCACTTCGGGATGCCACTGCACTCCGAAGATCTTCCGTCCATAATGGCCGAATGCGGCTATTGGGCAGTTCTCGGTGCTTGCCAACACTTCGACCCCCCTAGGCACTGAGCGGACCCTATCTCCGTGGCTCATCCACACTTGTTCCACCCTGCCCAGGCCGGAGAGCACAGCGTCGGTCTTCCTTATGCGGGAGTGGGATATGCCATACTCCTGCTTTGGAGCACGTATAACCTTACCTTTCAGATACTTTGCAAGAAGCTGATGGCCATAGCAGATGCCAAGCACAGGCAGACCCATATCAAGGACCCTTGCGTCCATCTGAGGAGCGTCCTTGTCATATATGCTGGATGGACCTCCGGACAGTATTATGCCCTTGACGTTTAAGTTATTTGAGAGATCCTTTATGCCTTCTGGAGTTATGTCGTTAGGAACGACTTCGGAGTAGACTCCCATGTCCCTTATCCTGCGGCCTATGAGGTGGCAGTATTGGCCCCCGAAATTCAGGACTAGTATAGCATCTGCCTTCATGATAGCTTTATAGGGAAAGAGCTTAAAACAGTTGTGGTAGGCTCTGGCAGTAGGGACTTGACATTTACATACAACCGCCATCGTCAACTAACATGCATCATCACA
>CAZLPL010000024.1:0-11056 GCA_964561405.1 Microcaldota archaeon | reverse complement strand
AACGGTGAGCTGCTGGCAGTTGATCTGCGCTGAGATGTAGCATGATGAAGGGACGCTTGTGGTTGTGCCCTTGTTGAATAGGAACATGCCCACCGCGGCTATGACTATTACGAGTATTATCAGCGCCGCAGTAAAAGTAGAGAGATACTCTATCGAGGTCTGTGCTTTCCTTTTCCTGGTTCTTGGTCTGGAGTTTTTTGGTTTGATGTTCTTTCTATTTGATAGGGCCACGTGTACCGTATTGTTTTGCACGTAAGAATTTTTATAATTTTTGCTGCTTAGGAAGCATAATGCCTGCCAGTTCACTCCATAGTGCCGATCTCCTGGAGGCCAAGCTTGGCCAGTGCCCTTGCCTGGTTGTCATAGTAGCCTCTGCAGAACTCGTTTATCGACCTGAGGTCCCTGACCCCGAGCCTGTTGAGCTTCTCCAGCACCTTGGCCCTGCGCTTCTCCTCCACTATTATCTCGGTCGGTGAGAATCCGGTCGCCTTTGAAAGGACGTCTCTGTAGGTGACGCTCGGCAGTATGTCTGAGGCCATCTGGGTCTTGTAATCGTAAGTGTACAGATCTGAGAGCAGCACCTGCGTCTCTATCCCGGACGTCTCGGCAACCTGCACTATCTTCCTGTGCTTCTTGTGCTCTATGTTGACCTGCGCCACCACGGCCAGGGCATCTATGAGCGGTATGGTATCCCTGCTTATCTTCATCGGGTCGTGCTCCAGCCTCGTCACTATGTCCCTTGCAGTATTTGCGTGTATGGTGCTCATGACAATCTTGCCTATGGTCATTGCGGCTATCATGTCCTTTGCCTCGGCGCCCCTTACCTCGCCGATTATGACAAGGTCTGGCCTCATTCTAAGCGCATTCTTTAGCAGGTCTTCCAGGGAGACCTCAGGGCTCGTCTCAAGGTTAACGCAGTTCTCCTGGGTGCTTGTATTGATTTCATAAGTTTCTTCAAGGACGAGGATCCTGGCCTCAGGCCTGAAGAAGCTGAACATCGCGTTTATGATGCTGGTCTTTCCGCTTCCGGGCATCCCCCCTACCAGAAGGTTTGCAGGCCTTACGCCCAGCCCGTCCGCATACAGCCAGAATCTTGCAGCAAGCTGATAGCTGAGCTCTCCGCTGTTTATCAGATCTATTATGCTGAATGCCTTTGGCTTGAAGTTTCTTATGGTTATTGCCGGGCCCAGGGGAGAGTCTACTATGTTGCATCTCGAACCGTTGGGGAGGTGGACGTCGTATATGTGCTTGCTTGCGGTCTCGGATGTTGCATACATCCTGAGCTTCCTAACGAACATCTCCAGCTCCTCTCTTGTAGCTATCTTCTCGGGAGCCATTATGTCCCCATCAGGGGACTTGTACGTGAACACGTTCTTCGTGTTGTTTACCATTATGTCCTCTACGCTTTCATCGTAGAGATACCTGTCTATGGGCTCAAATGTCTTGGCGTCCTTCACTATGCGCTCTATCTTTGACTGGTCTGCGGCAGGATCTACGGCCTTTACAACGCCCTCTATGTACTTCCTTATGTCTTCCTCCTCGTGCATCTTGCCAAGCTTGCTGTCAAGCATGTCAAATACTCTTGCCTCGAGAGACGCAAACCCATCATCAGCCATACAAAGCCCACCTGATATGCGCATCTTGCGCACAATCCGTATTATAATATTATGCTGCATTTATTATACCTGACTTCGCTTCCCGAAATTATGTGTGCACATTTCTACAAACTTTTACGCATAGGCATTGCCTGAAGGGAGTTACATTTATTACCTTTGACATTCCAAAGAGGATCAATGGACGTTCTGGACTACGATGTCCTGATATTGGGAAGCGGGATAGCGGGTTTGACTGCTGCGATACACGCATACAGGAGCTCCGGAGGAAAGGTAAGGATTGCGATAGTATCCAAACTGCACGCAATGCGCAGCCACTCGGTTGCGGCTGAAGGCGGAGTGTCGGGTGTTCTCTATCCCAAGCTTGACAAGGATTCTGAAGAGCTTCATGCATACGACACGGTCAAGGGATCGGATTATCTTGCAGACCAGGATGCGGTGGATATTCTGGTCAAGGGCGCGCCTAATGAGATAAAGTTCTTTGACCACATAGGCGTGCCATGGAACAGGAGGGAGCATGGAAGGATAATGCAGAGGCCGTTTGGGGGGATGACAGTGCCCAGGACGGCATTCGCAGCAGACAAGACAGGCTTCTTCATGATGCGTGCCCTGTACGACGAAGTGCTCGGATGCAAGGACATTGACATCTTCCACGAGCATTTTGCCACATCGCTGATATTGCAGAAGGACGGCACTTCAGGATTCGTGGCCATGGACCTTGCAAACAGGGAAATCGAAGCATTCAGGTCAAAGTCAACAATAATAGCGACCGGAGGTGCATCCAGGGTCTTCGGGTTCACCACCAACTCATATTCCAACACAGGGGACGGGACTGCGATGGCGTACCGCGCAGGAATACCCGTAAAAGACATGGAGTTCGTCCAGTTCCATCCCACGGCCCTTGTTCCAAGCGGCATACTCATAACTGAGGCCGCACGCGGAGAGGGCGGCTATCTCCGCAATTCTAACGGAAGGAGATTCATGGAGGACTACGCAAAGTCCAAGATGGAACTGGCACCAAGGGACATCGTGTCAAGGGCCATAATAACTGAAATAAACAATGACAGGGGGCTCGTGGATGACGAGTCCAGCATGAAGTATGTCTACCTTGACCTACGCCACCTCGAGCCAGGGAGGATCGACGAGAGGCTGCCCATGATAAAGGAGATGACAATAAAGATGCTCAACATAGACCCTAGCAAGGAACAGATACCCATACGTCCTGCAGCGCATTTCACAATGGGTGGCATACACACAGACATAAACGGCAGGGTGATGAAGAGCCCTGCGCAGCCGCATGACGGGCTATGGGCTGCCGGAGAGTGCGCGTGCGTCAGCGTCCATGGAGCCAACAGGCTGGGCAGCAACTCCCTTAGCCAGTGTTCCGTGTGGGGCAGAATGACGGGCACTGCGGCAGCGAAGAAGTCTATGACGCTTGGACATGACAGGGGCAGGTTCACAATTGAGGCTGAACGTGAGGCGGCTGCAGTCGAAACGCTGCTTGACAGGAAGGGGGATGTCAACCCGTACGAGCTCAAAGACGAGCTGCACCAGGTCATGGACACCCATCTTTACGTTTACAGGAACATGAAGGGAATGGAATATGCGAGGGAGAAGCTCAAGTCAATATACAACAGATATGGCAGGGTGTACGTCTCGGACAAAGGCGATACATACAACACCAACCTCAGGGACGTGCTGGAGCTCAGGAACCTAATAGACCTTGCTTCGATAATAACCGAATGCGCGATCAGGAGGAAGGAGTCCAGGGGGGCGCACGTGGTGCTCGAGCACCCGAAGAGGGATGACAAGCGCTACCTGAAACACACGATAGCGCAGAGGTCCCTGCGGGGCATGAAGGTTTCATACATACCTGTAAAGCTGGGGCAGTTCGAGCCGCAGGAGAGGAAGTATTAGTTGATGGTTATGGATGGCAATGAGGCGTACGATGTCCGCGGGAAGCAGTCCCTGATATTCAGGCTTTACTGCTCTGACAGAGAGGCATTCGTGCACATGATCTTCTACAGGGCGGCGATACTCTTCTCGCCCCTGGCAGTTGTGGCAATGCTATGGTCCGCCTATGCCTATGGCGCCGTTCTCACACCCTTCTCAGAGCGCTTCGTGGTTGTGCTCGGCATCCTGTTCATACCGCAGCTCTTCGAGACGCTTAAAGCGGGATCGATAATATCAAGCGGGGGGATAGCTTTCGGGAAGTTGAACAAGTCATTCGTCAGGAGCGCGGAATCCAGGGGCGGTGCGATGCTGCATGTCTACAGGGCAATGCCTTATGTAGCCACCGCGTTGTGGATAGCCGCTCTTGCATGGCTTTGCGTTTTGTGGTTGCTATGAGGGCATCGAGATACGAGATATTCATGTACGCAAGCATCGCCGGCGTGCCTGCATTGATATTCCTAATGTTCCTGTCAACATACGCCGGGGCCTTGGCAGTTACATCGGCGCTATCGTATCTTCTCATCGTAGCCATGGCAGTCTTCTTCGTGACAGGCGCGAAGGAGGTGTTCGTACACGAACAGTACCAGGAAGGAGGAAGGCAGGTAGTCCAGGGCGAGCATAGAGTTTACCCGCACATGGGAAGGCCAATAAGGGGAGCGGAAGTGGTGTCCCTGAATGTGAGAAGATTCAACAGCGAGACCAACAAGTTTGATGAGGCATCATATAAGGTGAACGCCACAAGGCACACGACAGTGCTTGCTGCCCTTCTTGACGTAAAGTCTTACAGCGACAACACGCTTTCAGTGAGGTGCAACTGCAGGATGGGCATCTGCGGTTCGTGCGGAGTCGTGGTGAACGGGAAGCAGAAGCTTGCGTGCGAGACCAACCTTCTCGAGAGTGCTGAGGGCGGAAGCGTCACCGTAAGCCCGATGCTTGGCCATCCGATGCTGAAAGACCTTGCGGACAACTTCGACGACTTCTTCAAGAGGCATATATCGGTATCGCCCACCCTTGAGAGGAAGAACATCAAGGAGAAGTACGCGGCGAGACAGGAATACAAGATGTCGAAAGAGGATACGGACAAGTTCCTGCCATACTCATACTGCATAATGTGCGGGCTTTGCCTTGACGCATGCCCGGTAGTTAACTCAAACCCTAGCTTCGTAGGCCCGCAGGCGCTCTCCCAGGCTTATAGATACCATGCGGACAAGAGGGACCAGGGCTACAAGAGAAGGCTGTTCGATGCGGATACGGCCGATGGCGCATGGGGCTGCGAGTTCGCAGGAGCATGCTCTAGCGCATGCCCCAAGGGGGTCGACCCTGCGGCTGCTATACAGATGCTTAAGGCGGACATGATGAAGAACATGCTTGAGGAGGGATTAGATGGAGTACAGGACTGATGAGGATGTGCTGGGGAAGGTCAAGGTGCCCAAGGATGCATATTATGGCCCTGAGACCCAGAGAACCTTGAACAATTTCTATGCTTCAGGAGTGCGGGTGCCTTTCGGCATGATACGCGCGTACGCCCTGCTCAAGAAGGCGGCTGCAGTTGCGAACATGAGGGACGGGAAGCTTGACAAGAAAGTTGCAAGAGCCATATCGCAGGCGTGCAACGAGATACTTTCGCACAAGCTTGACGACCAGTTTGTAGTAGACATATTCCAGGCAGGCGCCGGGACATGCACGAACATGAATGTTAATGAGGTTGTTGCGAACAGGGCTTGTGAGGTCCTGGGAGGGAAGAGAGGGGATTATAAGAGGGTGCACCCCAACGACCACGTGAACATGTCGCAGTCTACAAATGACACGGCCCCTTCGGTAGTACACATAGCGGCATACCTTGCACTTGAAGAGCATCTTCTTCCAGAACTCGCCAGGCTGGAAGAGACCCTTCACAAGAAATCAGTGATGTTCAAGGACATCGTAAAGGTGGGAAGAACGCACCTGCAGGACGCTGTGCCCATGACGCTTGGCCAGGAGTTCTCAGGGTATTATCAGGCAGTTGGTAGTGCCCGGGAGATGGTCTGTGACGCACAGCAGCGGCTGCTTGACCTGCCCTTGGGAGGAACGGCAGTAGGAACCATGATAAACGCGGATGAGAGATACATGAGGTATGCTGTTGAAGAGCTTAACAGGCTTACAGGCGCGGATTTCAGGGCAGGAAAGAGAAGGTTCGCGATGATGCAGCAGAGGCTCGAGGAGCTCGCAGTCGCGGACTCCCTCAAGGAGACAGCCACGGCAGTCAATAAGATATCCAACGACCTTCGCTTACTGGCATCAGGCCCGAGGGGAGGACTGGCAGAGATAACGCTTCCTGAAGTGCTACCGGGCTCGTCCATAATGCCGGGAAAGATAAATCCGAGCATACCGGAGATGGTGAATATGGTATGCCACAAGGTGATAGGTAGCTGCGCAACGGTCACGGAAGCAGCGAATGGTGGGCAGCTTGAGATAAACGTCTTCACGCCTCTGATAGGTTACGAGCTACTCTTTTCCATACAGACGCTGTCCAATGCTGTGCGCGCTCTTTGTGATAGATGCGTAAGGGGGATCGAGGCGAATGCAGCGAGGATATCGCAGTATGTTGACATGGACATATCCATGGCAACCGCCTTGTCCCCGTACATTGGATACGCAAAGGCATCTGAGATAGCAAGAAGGGCATATAAGGAAGGGAAGAGCGTGAAGCAGGTGTGCATTGAGATGAAGGTGATGGACAGGAAGAAGCTTGACGAGGTCCTTGACCCTCGCAGGCATTTAGGCAGTGCATGAATGAAGATGGCCAGGCGTGCATTGGGATTTACATGCCTGGCAATTTAGGAATCAGCGCTATTTTGATTTGTCTGAGCCAAGTGGCTAGCTGCAGGTTTATTTGGGAACGGTCGGGTATTTAACTGGAAAGCTATCAAAAAGTATCTTCGCGTCACATTTCAAGCAGGTCGTTGCCCCCTTTGAAGATGAAGGACCTGAATAATGCGAAGAATAGAAAGGTCTCCATTGCGAACGGGAGATAGCCGAGGTACCCTAGCACGGGCATGGCGAAGAGCTTGATTCCGGGAATTGAGAATGGGAGGTTGTAGTGCCATCTTGGAAAGGCCTGGTAGTTCCAGAACTCCCACATCAGCCCCATTATGAGGCCTGCCAGGAACATGCGCAGTATTATTCCCTTTTCCCCTCTGCTGACCTTTTGCACTATGCTGGGCCTGCCAGTGAGGTAATTCAGCGGATCTATAAGCAGAAATAATCCCACCCACATGAACATGAACCCGTACTTTGGCACAAGAGCAGGCATCACAGATGCCACAGCCCCAAGGGCAACCAAGGCCCATACGGACTTCCTGTACACTGGCGCATCGGGCTTGTGCAACTGAGCCTTCGGAAGCTTTCCTGCATCCGTGTCGAAGCGTTTGCCTATCCCTAGGGCGCTTACAAGCATGAAGGTCTCAAGCACTGCGGGCATTATGGTTGTGAAGTCGAAAAGGTGCACGTACCAGACATAGTTGGTGTATATCCAGCTTACCGTGAAGAGGTTATATGCCTCGAATATCAGCCAGTATGGGAGGGAGAGGACCAGCATGAACGCGAACTCCTTTGGATATGCAGTGAGCATGGACCTTCCCTTTATGTAATGCACTGCGCTGTCTGCCAGGAGTATGTAGCCATACCATATGAATATTATGTACCATTCGCTGAAGGGCCTTATTCCGGCAAAGAAGTTCGCCACCGTGAGTGCCATGAGAATTATGCCTATATACCCATACCACTTCATCGAAAGCACGCGCCGATATTGCTATTGGCAGGAAAATTTTTAAATGCAGGGTTAGAGCTCCCTGAGCGCGTCTATGGGCTGCATCTTCGATGCCCTCCACGCAGGATATACTCCTGCGATAAGGCTGACTACCACCGCCACTATGAGCGCTATGGCTATGGTACCTGCATCGAACACTGGCTCATATGAGAGATTTGATAAGCCAGATGACTGCGACTGGGATCCGCCGGCGCCTGCCCTTATGCCTGCTGCGCCGGGTTGCTGCGTCGCAGCTGCAGGATGCGATGCGGCCAGGTGGGCAAGGGCTGTCAGGCCGTATGATATTCCAGCACCCGCAAGTATCCCCAGCATGCCGCCCATGACGCCGATGAGCAGGGCCTGTGACAGGAAGATTGTTAGAATATGCGAATCCTTGAAGCCTATGGACTTCAGTATGCCTATCTCATGCGTTCTCTCGAAAACGGATATCAGCATCACGTTCATTATGCCTATGGCCGCGACGATTAGGGATATGCCTGCTATTATGATGAACAGGAGGCTTATAGACCCTATCACCGATGCGGCCGTCTGGAGGAGCTGCTGAGTTGTGGTGACACTGACTGAACTGCCGTATATGTCTGTTATGAACTGCGCCACGCCGTTCACGGTGCTGGTGTTCAAGGCCTTAACCATGATGATGTTGTATGAGTTCCTGTGGAGCAGGAGCTGCGCTGCAGGCATTGATAATATGACCCCGGTGTCTGTGGGCATTGTTGAGGCCCCGTATGACTGGAGTATGCCGACTATAGGGAGGGTGAGTGCAGCTCCGTTCTGGCCCGTGATCATGAGCGTTGCAGGCTGGCCCACCGATGCCACCTGCTTGCCTGAAGCCGATGACGGAAAGGCCACATCGTAACCGAGCACGGCTGAGGGGGTGATGGTATCCCGATACATGCCGCCCTGGTAGAAGTTTACGCTGCCTAGCACCCGCTGGAGGTCTTGCGAAGAGATGCCGATTATAGTGACGGAGACGTTCTGCCCTCCTGAAAGTATGTTGCCCCTGCCGGTGAGTATCGGTATGACTGCGGATGTGTTGGGTATAGATGAGAGTTTGGACAGGTCTGCAGCAGTGAAGCCTGCGCCGCGCGTTGATGTGAGTACTATCGAGGTTGGGCCCAGTGACTCCAAGGAAGTCTGTATCGATGCACCTATACCTGCAGTCTGGGACATCAGGGCAACTATAGAAGCCACCCCTATGACTACCATCATTATAGTCAGGGCTGTCCTTAGCCTCTTCTCCTTAAGGTCCTTGTAGCTCAGCCAGAAGATGTCCCTTATACTCATCCAATCATCAGCAATGTATGCTCATCGTACGGCCTTGAAGTGCTTCCTTATAGCCGTCCTCTCCCTGTAGAACAGCAACGCAAGCGCGATGATGATTATTATGAGCACCAGCACAAGCAGCCCTTCCCCTGAGCCGGATTGGGTGCGCAGGCGTGTGGTGTCGTTTGTAGCAAGCTTGGAGACCTGGACAGGTACGTATATGGTCTTGCTCACATTGTACCTCAGGCTGTTAAGATAGTTCAGTTTTATCGGCACGTTGTAGTTGCCGCTCTTGAGCGAGGACTCTGTGACAAGGGTCACTGTGACCGGGCTCTGGCTGTCCGCGGCTATGTCGCCTACGAATACGGAGTTTGAGCCGAATGACGTGAATCCTGGAGGCAGTATCGGCTCTGCGGACACTGCCGTAGCGCTTGATGTGCCTATATTAGTCAGTATGAATGAGATGGACAGGACCCCTCCGGCGGATGGGGATGATGGCGATATGGCTATGCTTGATGCGCTGAGGTTTATTATCCCGCTTGACAGGAGCTCTGTGCTGTTCAGTATCTCATTGAGTGCGTTTCCGGAGTAGTAGCTGCCTGAGACATTCACCGGGAACGCGGTAGATGCAGTGGAGAATACGTATGCGCTTATTGACCTGAGCATGGACGTGTGGGGGGCTATGGAAGATATCTGCATTGGCATTGGGGTGATTACCGCTGCGTCGGCTGAAGGGAGCCCTGCATATGCTATTATTGACCTCAGCGAAGTGTTCCCTGAATTTGTGAAGTTTATCGTGAGGTTCTGTATTCCACCGGCCTGGAGTATCAGAGGGGATACCTTGACCGAGAGGGGGCTTCCACAGCTCTGCACCTGGAACGTGACGTTCTGCGTCTCGCTGTCAGTGTAATAGGTGTAATAGTAGTAGTTTATCAGCACGGTGACCTGTATGAGGGAAGATGCGTTTGCATTGACGAATACTGGGACAGTTATCGCTTTGGTGGTGTTTGCGCTTATTGTACCAGCGCTGATGGTGCTGGAGAGCACGCTCTTAGAGCTCGTCACGCCAAGCTGAATATTCTGCATTGCAGAGAGATTTCCCCTGCCAAGGTTTGTTACAAGCATCTGCATGTTATTGGTAGTGCCCCTGCAAAGGACAGGATTGGATGTGGATATGGAGTATCCGGGAGGGCTGGGAACAGGGGAGGGGCCTCCTGTCCCTGCATATACAACAGACATCAGCACCAGTGCGAATGCAACTGCAAAATACGCTTTCATTTTACAACCTCTTTTTCCAATTTCCCATCCCGAATATAGATTATTTTATCGCAATGCTTTGTAGTTTCCAAATTGTGCGTCACCATCACTACCGTAACTTTGTCCTCCCTGCTTATCTTCCTGAGAAGGCTTACCACCTCGTCGCCAGACTTGGTGTCAAGGTTGCCGGTTGGCTCGTCCGCGAGAACTATCACAGGGTCGTTTACCAGCGCCCTTGCTATTGCCACACGCTGCTGCTCCCCCCCGCTAAGCTGTGTGGGCTTTAGCTGCAGCCTGGCGCCGAGACCCAGCTTTGTGAGCAGCCGCTCGGCCTTCGCCTTGCGTCTTTTCTCATCCATTGGATTTACCATCAAAGGCAGCTCCACGTTCTTTTCAGCATCCAGCCCGTTTATCAGGTTGAATGCCTGGAAGACGAAGCCCAGCTTCTTGTTCCTGAACTCCGCAAGCCTGTCCCCAGTTATTTCAGAAGTTGGAAGGCCATCTATGTACACCTCCCCGCTGGAAGGCTTGTCTATTGTACCTAGTATATTCATTAGGGTGGACTTGCCGCTTCCCGAAGGGCCCACTATTGCAGCGAAATCGCCCTTCTTGAACGTGAATGAGACATTGTCAAGTGCCCTGACCTCAACCTCCCCGCTATGGTAAACCTTTGACACGTTACTCACGCGCAAGGAATAGTCTTCCATGATAATCAAATTGCAGCCAAGCTTTAAAATAGGGGAGTATTGTTTCAGTTTGACGTGCTGTAGGGGTTAATATTCGTTTAATGCGCAGTTCCAGTTATGGCAGAAACCGAAGTCAGGATGGGGCTTGGTGGCAATGGGTCGCTTAGGGGCACACTCGCAATACCTCAAGGCGCATCAGGGCTTGTGCTTTTCGCGCATGGACGCGGAAGCAGCAGGCTGAGCCTGAGCCTGCACAACAGATTCGTCTCAAGGATACCTTAACCGCAAGGGAATCGGCACGCTGCTATTTCGACCTCCTTACAGAGGAAGAGGCCAGGATTGGTGATATTACGGTGCCAGTCTGAGGTTTGATATAGGTCTTCTTTCAAGGCGGCTGTCTGCTGCTACTGAATGGGCCATAACTGACATCCTCCCACGAATAAATTCGTGGGGTTCCTCTTGGTTCGGCGTCTCTG
>CAZLPL010000023.1:0-11157 GCA_964561405.1 Microcaldota archaeon | reverse complement strand
ACCTTGGAATAAATGGCGAATTTAATGCAGACATGCTCGAACGTATTTATTCTGCGTACAGGGCGCGGAAAGACCTGAGCAGTTATGTAAAATCCCAGAAGGTGCAGCACGCACTTCTCCCGTTTGCCACTATTGCAGCCAGGCTATTCAAGGAATTCGGAGTAAGCCTGTTAGGCCTTGATGTAAGCCTGTCCTCGGAGATACCTCTGAAGACAGGCCTTGCAAGCAGTGCCGCTGTCTCAACTGCCTTTGCAGTTCTCCTGTTGAAGGCTTCAGGTGCAAACCTACCTGACGAATCAATAATAGATGTCATACGCGATGGAGACCGCATAGTGCATCTCAACGAAAATGCAGGTAGGATAGATGTAAGCACATCTTTCTACGGCGGATACACTTCCTTCAGCTCTGAAAAAGGGGCTAGCAAAGAGAAGGTTAAAGCAAGGGCAAAATTATTGGTAATAGATACCGGCCCGAAGAAACCTACATCCGAGACAGTGGGCCATGTGGCCGGACTGTATAAAGCGGACACTGCAGGCACTGGGGCTATTCTGGAAAAGATAAACGAGTGTTCCATCAAAGGACTTGCTGCGGCCCGGGACGGAGATTTGAAGTTGCTGGGCAGATATATGTACGAGGACCAGGTCCTGCTAAAATCTCTCGGAGTTTCAAGCGAAGGCCTGGATGACGCAGTGTCCTTGGCCAGAGCGGGAAAAGCATATGGTGCAAAGCTCAGCGGCGGTGGGGGAGGCGGCATAGCTATAGCGCTAGTACACGGGGATGCAGACGAGCTGATAACAAGATTGAAGTCCAGGGGCTTCAGTGTTTCCATTGTTAAAGTTGCATCGAAAGGCGCAAGGGATTACCTGAAGACAGGCCAGGCCTAATTCATTCCTCCTTCAACGGAATTTAGTTCAAGTACCCTAAGTTCCTTCCTTCCATTCCAATACTCTCTGAGGCGTAAGCGCTCACTGTCGCTTCTGCACAGTGCGGCTACGGCATCTCTTCCTCCGGCACCTGGCAGCTTTGCAACAAAAGCGCCATTCTTCTTGCTATCCTCTATGAGCTGTGTGCAGTCATCCGGCTCTATTCCAACACCGCTAAGAGCACCCAGCTTCTTAGTTGCAGCTCTTCCAATATCAAATGATTCCCTGAATGCGTCTTCATCTCCGTTCTCACCGTTTTTCATTCGCTCCAGAGCGTTCACTGCATCCCTATTGGCAGAGTCTATCTCCTTCATCAATTTTGAGTATGTCCTCGGGTCCTTTATCTTAAATTCGGACACGCTTCCTAATGCCTTCGTGGTTATCATGGAATCTCCGAAGTTTGCAAAAACGAGCTTTAGCTCTCTGGGCATTGCGAATTTTCTTATGCTGTAATCCCAATCCCTCTTGACAAGCCCTGCAAGGTCCATTCCGGTGTAATCCTTAGGAAACGTGTTTAGAATGCTTGGTGAGTATCTGGTGTACAGTATTGTGCCATAAACTGCCGCAGCAATATCAAATCCGCTTCCCACCTTACCTGTAGCTATGCTGTGCGCGGCCTGAGAAAGCTTATGCACTGCATCATTAATATTTCCATCAATTTCAAATAGCTTAAGCACAGACCCTACGGTGGCCACGGTCACCGCGGCGCTGCTACCAAGCCCGCTCTTAACTACCTTTCCACCAGAAGTGCTGTATGCGAATGGAGAGTCGGAATTCGTAGTTATGTCCAACCCAGATGGTTTTGCACCCATCTCTACAGCATATCTAAAGGCAATTTCAGCTGCAGTCTTCATCAGTACAAGTTCCTCCGGCACATTGCCCCTGAACCTTTCGCCATCTATCTTTGCGCTGAAAGAGATGCCTAATTGCGGCGCGTCCAACTTTACCGAGGCGTCATGGCGATCTGTGGCAGTTGCAGTTACGTATGCGTCTACTGCATTTACGAAAGAGATATTCGGCCTTTCCAGAACCGAATACCCACCTATCCACAGTATTTTTCCCGGGGCTTTGGCGCTTACTTCCAACACAACACCCATATTCAATTTTCTGCTTTTTGCCCCAGAGCTGCTTCATCTATAAGCGAGAAGTCCTTTCCAAGCATTGATGGCCCGTGTCCTATCTTAGACTGTCTAACGTCGAACACATCTCCAGATGCCTTAAGCTGTTCCAATGCCTTCATTACCTTTGCATTATGCTTTGACAGCGTTATTACATGGGCATTCGGACCAGCGTCGAAAGTGTATGCTGCGATATTCTTTCCTTCCGAAATGTTAAGGTCCTCTATTAAATCCATCACCTTGTAAGACGACCTGTTGAGATATCTGATCGAAGGCATCGTGCTAAGCATAAGCGCATGCATCTCGTTGCTGTCTGCCATTATGAGCTCTGCCAAAGAATCAAAGTTCTTCTTTCCATAAACCGCTACCAGTTCAGAAATCCGTTTCTCAGCAGCCGCAGGCCTTGACGCATATAACGGATTAGACCGGACGGTCTGCCTCATACCTGCCCTCGAAGGCACTTTCTTCTTCTCCTGGGATACAATTGCAATATTATCCATGAGTTCGGGCCAATGCTTCTCATCGAATACTTGCTGCGCGTACGAATCGCTGCCGTCAGGTTTCACTCCGCGTTTCCATTCCACGAGCCCGCCAAAAAGGCTCCTACACGCACTTCCACTGCCTTGGCGTGCAACTATGGACAGCTTCTTTGGGCTTAAGCCTAAGCCAAATGCCTTATCCAGAACGTAAACCAGCGTGGCGATGCCCGATGCGCTCGAGGCCATTCCGCTTGCCGTTGGAAAATCGTTGCGTGATACTATCAGGATATTTTCACGTATTCCTGCCATCTTACGCATGATCTCGACAATGCCAAATCTTTCCGCAACGTCTTTGTCCTTCAAGTCCTGCATCTCTCCATCAAGATAAAATCGGTCTTCATCCAATTTTGAAGACACAAGCACGCTGGTGGTTGTATGCAAAGTGTCCCGCGAGAGCGTCAAACTTATCGAGGAGTTCTGCGGGAGTATCAGCTTCTCATCCCTCTTTCCCCAGTACTTTATAAGCGCAATATTTGGCGCACCTTCCGCAGTAAAGACTCTATCTGTGTTCAATTTACCATCCATTCAGGGCTGATATGAATATGCTGTGCAGCCTTTAAATTACTTGCACAGTAATATCCTACCATGATTATAGGGTATATCTTAACTGCAGTATACATAATTCTATTGATTGCGCTCATATCGTCGGTATGGGCATCAAGAAAGGCCGTAAAGAAGGCATTTTCGGGCAGTGTGAGTTGGAAATACGCATCTGTTGCTGTAGCCATCACTCTTTTTTTCGTAATCTTTTCCCTAGTCTACGTGCATCCAGTGGAGCAGCTTTATTTTGACGAGAACATATATCAGGGCATTGCTCTGAACATACTGCACAACGGCAACGCACTGTGGTGCCAGTATGGCGGGGCATACACGGCGAATTGCCAGGTAAATCAGCTTTACCATGATCCTGTAGAATGGTCCTTCTATCTTGCAATTTCATTCTTCCTCTTCGGTGCAGGGATACAGACTGCGTACGGAATGCAGCTATTGGCCGGGGCCCTGTCCATATTGTTTGCGTTCCTGCTTGGATCCCTGCTGCTGGGAAAGAGAGGGGGCATGGCCACTGCGGTTGTATTGGCACTTATACCTGAGATGTTCATATGGTCAAGGACGCAGGCCGTCCCGGACCTCGCATTCATGACCTTCAGCACGCTTGCCTTCCTATTCTATGTGGTATATGACAGGGTTAAAACCACAGGAACTCTTGCCATGTTCCTCTCCGCTTTGGGCATTGCAATCTACATGCGCATCGAAGGCGTGCTTCTTGTCCCAATCTTCATCTTGATATACCTGTTCGGTGATAAGCGTTCAGAAGTGGCGAAGCGGCTTAGGGGCCTCTTTGGCAGAAAGGCAGGGCATGATGGCCTGATACTGTTCCTGTTTTTCCTGTGCCTGGTGCCGCAGATATACTATATAGCATACCAGCTCAGCAACCTTGACTATGGCGCTGGCCAGATATGCAACCTCACTAGCAATAGCACTTTCTCGATACAGAACTTCATGTGCAATGCTCCTGCCAATTTTGCATACTTTCTTGGCAACTACAACAACGTGAGCTATTATCCAACCTACTTCTCGTCCATCACTACAATCATTGCAGTTGTTGGCGCAGTGGCACTTGCCATTGCAAGGAAACGTGGGATGCGCAAGATATTCATAATGCTTGGCCTGTGGATATTCGTATACTACCTATTCTTCGACTTCTTCTACGCAGGGTCGGTTACATACGGCGTTGACGTGCGCTTCATGCTGCAGCTGTATCCTGCAATAGCCATACTTGCCGCAGCAGGCCTCGACCTTGTAAGCGAAGCGGTACCAAGCCTGGTATCCAAGACCGCGGGCAGGAGAATGGGGCAGAAACAGCATATTCTTCTCTCCAGTGCCGTGTTCATCGTCCTTATAGCCGCATTTGCAGTATCTCCGTTCATAGCAGCGCTCAACATTACAACCATATCGCCACAGAACATGCCACAGGAGGGACAGGCCTTCCCTGCAACAAACTTCATATATTCAAACTACAATTCAGTGCCTGCCAACTGCCTCGTATTCTCATTCACTCCAGACATATGGTACCAGCTAAACAGGAGCGCCGCACAGATAGGCTATCTTGGGTCGTCAGATGCCAATTTCACAAAGTTCGCATCAGACTATAGCTGTTATGTCCTTGATTATGGGTATTGGTGCGTAGTGCCACCGTACCAGGAAAGTACCTGCCTGAGCGATATAACCCTGTACAACGTGACCCGCATAGTTTCCGAGAATTACCCGGCCATAGGCACCAGCAAGGTGGCATTGTACCGGATAAACAACTACAATTCCACCTGACATCACTTTTCTACATGCCCAATAGCTTTAAATTGTTAATTTGCTTAATATGTGGGGGTCTGTGGTATTATGTCTGGGAATAATAACAATAAGAGCATGATGAAGGCCGTGCGGATACATGTGTACGGAAATTCTGATGTATTAAGGTATGAGGATGCAGAAGTGCCGCAAGTTAATGGCAACGACGTTCTTGTCCGCGTGGAATATGCCGGCGTAAATCCGATGGACTGGAAAGTCCGTGAAGGATATTTCAAAGAAGCCATACCTTTGAAGATGCCAGCAACGCTTGGCATGGACTTTGCAGGCACGGTTGAGAAGGTGGGGGATAAGGTAAAACGCTTCAAGCCTGGGGACAAGGTGTTTTCCAGGGCTGATTTCACGCGCGGTGGGAGCTATGCCGAATATGTCGCGGTAGATGCAAACCAGCCCGCGCACGTGCCCAAGTCGCTATCCGTAAAGGAGGCGGCCGCCGTGCCTGTTGCATATGGCACTGCATACAATGGGCTGTTCACCACGGCAGGACTTAGGTCAGGACATAAGGTACTGATTACCGGGGCATCTGGCGGGGTAGGGATTGCCGCAGTGCAACTTGCCAAGAGTGCAGGTGCATACGTTGTTGGCACCACCTCCGCAGCTAACGTTCCAATGGTGAAATCGCTGGGAGCTGACAAGGTGATAGACTATACTTCAGCAGACTTCAGCAAACAGGTGTCGGGGATGGACATAGTCTTTGATACTGTTGGAAGAGATACCATGGATAGGGCATACTCCGTACTCAAGAAGGGAGGAGTGATAGTTTCCACTGCAGGGCAGCCCAACGCATCCCTCGAGGTCAAGTATGGGGTCGTTGCCAAGCCACTAAAGAATGTGACGGACGGGAAGCTCCTGGAGGATCTGGCAAGGCTTTTCGATACCGGGAAGCTGAAGGTTGTGCTGGAGAAGGAGTTCGCAATGTCAGAAATCAAGGCGGCACATGACCTGAGCCAGAGCAGGAAGGCAAGGGGGAAGATAGTTGTCAGGGTGAAATGATCCACTGCCTGCAAGACAAGAATATGCGGCCCTGCGAACCTGCACATCAATACCCTTATAAAAGGTTCTTTTCGGTGCAGAGGGCAATTATAGAAAGATTTAAATATCTTGTCATATACAAAAGTATTGCTTATTTTTAAAAAGGTTTGTATTTGGACGTAACGCTCAAGGTGCTGAAAAATGGCAAAAATAAAAAAAGCTTCAAAAAATGAGACAGAAGAACAGACGGGAGAGATGGAGCAGGCAGCGCGCACAGAACCTGAATTTGCACCAAGACCGGCTGAGGGGCCGAGAATGTTGGATCAGGGCGCTGACATAAAGAAGTGCCCAAGCTGTGGTAGCAACGACATAATCTTCGATAATGAAAGGGGGGAGTATGTATGCAACAATTGCGGTCTTATAATAGAAGAGAACGTCACTGACGTGGGTCCAGAGTGGAGGGCTTTCGATGCTGATCAAAGGAATGCAAGGGCAAGGACAGGGGCACCAATAAAGTACATGAAGCCCAACAAGGGCCTTGTTACCGAAATAGACATGTACAACAAGGACATTCGTGGCACAAAGCTGCCTTCAAAGAGGCAGGCACAACTCTACAGGATGAGGAAGTGGCACAAGAGGGCAAGCATAGCAAGTTCCAGCGAGAGGAACTACCTGATAGCCCTTCCTGAGCTTAACCGAGTGGCAAGCTATCTTGGCCTTCCGGATAACATAAGGGAGCAGGCAGCGCTACTCTATAGGCAGTGTGTCAAGAACAACCTGATAAGGGGCAGACCGATAGAGACTGTGGTAAACGCCGCGCTTTACGCTACATGCAGAGATGCGGGAATGCCTCGCACTCTAGATGAGATCGCACAGGTTTCTGGCGTTCCGAAGAAGGAGATAGGGAGGTCGTTTAGAGTCATAGCGCACGAACTGCGACTCAAGATACCGCTTACAGACCCGTCAAGCTATGTGCCAAGGTATGTTTCTGCGCTTAAACTCAGCGGTGATGCACAGGAGAAGGCAGTGATGCTTCTCAAGCAGGCCATGAAGAAGGGCCTTGTGAGCGGCAGGAGCCCGACAGGCGTATCTGCGGCTGCAGTGTACATCGCAGGTGCATTGGCTGGAGAGAGAAGAACTCAGAAGGAGGTTGCAGACGTAGCCGGAGTAACCGAAGTGACGATAAGGAATAGGTACAGGGAACTCAAGAAGGAGCTTAACATAGACGTTAACCTCTGATAGCTGCGATGGTAATCCAATGCAGAGATACGTGCTTGCTGTATTCGCCCTGGCCCTGATGCCGGGGCTTATCTATTCCTACAGCAGCATAGGCCAGCAAAGTTACACTCCAGCCTATGCAAACGCGCTTGTGACCAACGTGTCCAATTATGTGGGGCTGGTGAACCAGAGTTCATATCTGGTGTTCCACCCCAATCTCAACGGTGCATACTTCAACCTTACACTGGCGCAGGGTAACATAACCACAAACCCGTCAGCGGCTGTTCTTTATGCCGAAAAGGCCAACAAGTCTGCGTACAACCAGTATCTTGAACTGCAGTACAGCAAAGGTACTGCGCTACCTGTCATAGTAGCTTTCACGCTAGCGATGCTCATTGTGCTTTATAAGGTAATGGTGCCAGTAAAGAAGTCTCGGAGAAAGAGGTAACTGGATGGTGGCAAAAGATTCTGTTTTGAGCAGATGCCGAAACAAGGACGGCAAGTTCGAGGTGATGCCGATGGTGCGCCTTGACACTCCGGAGTCTCTCTCAGTCCACTACACCCCAGGCATATCCTACCTTTGCGAGGAGATAAGCAAGGATCCTGAAAAGGCATATGAATACACTTCAAAGTCTAACACAATAGCCATAGTGTCAGATGGCACAAGGATACTGGGGCTTGGGAAGATAGGCCCAACTGCAGGTTTGCCCGTTATGGAAGGGAAGTCTGTCCTGTTCAAAAAGTTCGGCGGAGTCAATGCCGTGCCCATATGCGTCAACACAACTGATGAGGACAAAATAGTGGAGCTCGTCTCCAACCTTGCGCCATCGTTCGGCGGTATAAACATAGAGGACATAGAGTCCCCAAAGAGCTTCAGGATAGCCCGCAGGCTTGAAGATGCCCTGGACATACCTGTATTTCATGATGACCGGCAGGGAACAGGGGTTGTCGCTCTTGCCGCACTTCTCAACGCGCTTAAACTCGTTGAGAAGGGAAAGTCTGCAAAGATAATAGTCAACGGCGCCGGATCTGCAGGATTCGGAATAGTCTCGCAGCTGGTCCATTCGGGATTCCACAACATAATAGCGCTAGACAAGGAAGGTGCAATATACAAGCGGCGCAAGGACACATCTAATATCTTCAAGCAGCAGATAGGGGAGATGACAAACAAGGAGCGCGAGAGCGGAAGCCTTTATGATGTTGTGGAAGGCGCAGATGTACTGATAGGCGCATCGATAAAGGGGGCATTCAAGCCAAGCCACATAAAAAAGATGTCCGACAAGCCGATAGTATTTGCACTTGCGAACCCAGACCCTGAAATAAGTTATGATGAGGCGAAGGAGGCAGGGGCGTATGTGGTGGCCACAGGAAGGAGCGATTATCCAAACCAGGTAAACAACCTACTGGCATTTCCAGGCATAATGCGAGGTCTTCTGGATTCCAGGGCCAAGAAGATAGACTACGAGATGCTCCACAGTGCAGCAGTGGAGATCGCCAATGGGGTGGGAAAAAACCTCAGCTGCGACAGGATAATACCAAGCTCCTTAGAAAAGGGATTTCTTGAGCACTTGGTGCCCAGAATAGCGGCGGCCGTAGCGATGACTGCCGTGGAATCTGGCCAGGCAAGAGTCCACATCTCGCACGAACGCGCCATGGAGAAGGCGTCTGCACTGATAGGGCGCTATTCCAAAATAGAGAAGATGCTTGACGGCATTCTTTATTGACGCCGTGCGTCATTGAAAAGCTGTTTTGCAGAGCGCATGATGACTTCGGTTATGGCATCGGTAGTAAAGCCTCTTCCGCTTTTATCTGGTCCCGCCCGCGTACTGCCACCACTGTGCCGTCTTTGGAATTTTCCACTACACTATCTATGCTATGTTCAAAGCCGGGCAGGCCCTCCAGTATACCGCTTATTTCTTCGAGGCTAAGTCTCCCGGGCACTTTTAAGAGCCAAAACAGCATCTGCCCCTGTTTCCAACCTTGAAGCTTCTTCTCTAGCCGAAAAGTGGCATTCGAGCCCTAGCCTCCGGGCCGATCTTCTGAATAAGGTCATCAAAATCAGGTAATCTACAAAGACACGCCCTTATATTTAAACTTTCCAGGGATCCGTATGGAGGGCACACCGTTTTTAAACCTGCGCAGCTAATCATTATGAGGTATATACATGGCAGACAAGTTTACACTTAAGCAAAAGGCGGTCGTAGAGGCCCTTGGCACATTTCTTCTGGTTTTCATAGGAGGCGGAGCGATAATAACTTCATCATATTTCTTTCCTACAAGCTCTTCGCAGCTTTTGATAGTGGCACTTGCACACGGAATAGCGCTGGCAATCGCCGTCTCGATAGCAATGAACATATCAGGAGGGCACATAAATCCTGCAGTGACAATATCGATGCTGGTAACGAAAAGGATAAAGCCAGGCGATGCAGCTGTCTACATAGTATCGCAGGTAATGGGTGCAGTAATAGGCGCTGCGGCTCTTATGGCATTCCCTGCGCAGGTTGGCGCGATGTCCGACTGGGGAGTACTTTCCGTGAATCCGATGGTCAGCACAGTTGGAGCCATAGCAATAGAGGCACTTATAACATTCATACTTGTGCTTGCAGTATTTGGGACTGCAGTGGACAAACGCGCGCCTAAGATGGCTGGATTCGGCATAGGCCTTGCGCTAATGATTGACATACTGGTCGCAGGCCCGTACACAGGCGCGGCTGCAAACCCTGCCAGGGCATTGGGTCCGGAGATAGCAACGCTTAACTTTGCAAACTGGTATGTATATTGGATAGGCCCGATAATAGGCGCTGTAATCGCAGCACTTCTGTACGAGTACCTCGTGATAAGAAGGAAGTAACGCCTCTGTAAATATTGTTGCGCCTCACGGCCATATGTATGTCTGAGGCAATAACATGTCAAGAATGGCTACCACACGCTGTCTCGATGAAGTATCCCGGCACCTTTCCTATGCAAGAGCAGCGCTCATGCTAGCGTTCTCCAGGTCTTCGGACGCAGAGCAAAACATGGCACATACGTTTTATGCCTTGAGATACTATTCGGACGCTGCAGAGGCGTTGCGAGGCACAGGCGCGCAAGCACCTAAGTCATTACATACCTATGTCCAGGTATGCCTTGGGGACGCCAATACGACGATGGCAAGACTGGCGATGGTATCTGGCTATCGGGAGCTTGCCGCATCATCATCCGTGGAGGCTGTAAGGGCATATAAAGAAGCACTCTCGGGCCCCTTCGACCCTGAGGAATTGGCAGGCCTTCCTGACGCATCCGTTCCTAAGGTAGGGATGAGGCGCATAGGACACCGGACATTGCTGGAGAGGATGGCCGGTGTTGAGGAAATATTCTGGGAGAGCGTGCAGGAGGCTACGAAGTGCATATCCTATCCAAGCGGATACTGGGAGAACATGTTTTGCAGGTTGAAAAGGTTGTGATTCCGCCCGCAAGAAATAATAAGCTTTTTTCCCAAATAGTAGGCGTGTTTAATATGGTAGAGATAGGAGAAAAAATGCCCAAGGTAAAACTTGTTGATACGGAATTCAATGAGGTCAGCATACCTGGAGATGCATCAGGAAAGCCGGTAGTGGTGGCCTTTTTTCCAGGCGCATTTACAAGCGTGTGCACCAAGGAGATGTGCACTTTCAGGGACAGCATGGCCCAGTTCAACTCAGTCAACGCAAAGCTGTATGCGGTGAGTGTGGACGGACCGTTCGCCAATAAGGTATTCAGGAACACGAACAAGCTCAACTTCCCCATACTTAGCGACTACAATAGAGAGGCAGTGGCAAAGTTCGACGTGGCTCTGAACGACTTCGCAAAGCTGAAGGGATACACTGCAGCAAAAAGGGCAGTGTTCGTGGCAGATGCGAAGGGCGTGGTAAGATATAGGTGGATAAGCAATGATCCTACAGTCGAGCCTGACTACGCAGAGATAAACAAGGCACTGCAAGAGATACAGTAAATATTATGGGGACTTGTGGCAAGAGGCCACATTCTCCCTATTCTCCTCCAAGCAGC
>CAZLPL010000022.1:0-11271 GCA_964561405.1 Microcaldota archaeon | reverse complement strand
AATCCTTAGATACTATATATCTCTTCTAATTTATATACATATGCTTCTATCAAATTGCAAGGCATTCGCATTCATCCCACGATTGAAAATCGCTGGCTTTCTGCTATGAATTTTTGTAATTTGCATCTGCTTTTGCACCTTGGATGGTGTGCAAGGCGAGATAATGTTTTTGAGCTTATACTATCATTCTGTTATGCATGGATTGGAAAGGGTACTCGATATCCGAGGGAACGGCACTGGTCAAAGCGGCACGTAACGCGATGGAGCTTAGCCTGGTAAGCCCAGGGTTCGATGGTGCAGCCGTGGAGGGCGTGCTTGGTGAATACTCTGAAAAGGCCGGGGTATTTGTGACCATAGCACACCACCCCACAGACACAGTAAGGGGCTGTACAGGTTCTGCCTGGCCACGGGAGCGGCTGGGAAGGGCACTGGTGCAGTCGGCGATAGCGGCCTCTGAAGGAAGGGGAAAGTTCATACCAATGGCGCATGGAGAGCTGCAGGATGTGACTGTTGAGGTAAGCATCATACGCAACTTGGAGAAGATACGCAGGAAGACCCCGCTTGGAAGGAAGAATGCAATAAGGGTGGGCAAGGACGGAATTTTCGTGGAATATGGATTTAACAGTGCCGCAGTCATGCCCACTGCGGCTTTGAAATCCGATGCGGATGTCGGAAGCCTGCTTTCGGGGCTGTGCGAGCAGGTGGGCCTGCACGCAAGCGCTTGGGAGAGGCCAGACATAAGCCTATATAAATTTACGGCGCAGGTATTCAAGGAGACAGAACCTGAAGGGGAAGTCACTGAAGTTCGGCTCTGAACGGAGATCTTGATGAAGATGGTACTGCTTGTCGACATGGACTATTTCTATGTAGCATGCGAAGAGCTTAGGCATCCAGAGATAAAAGGAGTTCCGGCAGTGGTAGGGATGGATCCGAAAGGCGGAGCAGGCAGAGGGGTGGTGATGACATGCAACTACGAGGCAAGGGAGTTCGGTATAAAGAGCGGGATGCCCATATCCATGGCCTACAGGATAAAGCCCGATGCGGTGTACCTTCCGCTCGACTATGATTACTATGACAGGGTATCTGCAAAGGTAATGGCGGCAATAAAGCCGCTGGCAGGAAAGTTTGAGCAGGTGAGTGTAGACGAGGCTTACATGGACGTGTCTGGAAAGATAGCCGACGCCTCCGAGGCATTGGGATATGCAAAGATTGTGCAGAAAAGAGTGCTTGACGATGTAGGGATGAAATGCTCCATAGGGATAGGCCCGAACAAGCTGATGGCCAAGATGGCATGCGAGAGTGCAAAGCCTGCTGGAATAAAGCAGGTGAAAGATGAGGAAGTTGGAGAGTTCCTGAAGGATATGGAGGTTGGGAAGCTTTACGGGGTTGGGGATAAGACCGCGGAGAAGCTTAGGAAACTTGGATACAGGACGGTGGGCCATCTCTCAAAGGCCAATATAATGCGCATGATGGAGCTCTTCGGCGCATTTGGGCCCGAAATGGTCAGGAGCGCGAAGGGCATTGATGAGAGGGATGTTGTAGAGAACTACGGGGTAAAATCGATAGGTAGGGAGTTCACATTCGATTCGGATACGTACAGCAGCGCGGAGATAGAGGCCAGGATAGCGGAGCTTGGCAGGGGAGTCATTGTGGAAGTTGCCAAAGGCAGAAAATCCTTCAAGACCATAATACTCAAGCTTAGATACGGGGACTTCACAGAGCACCTGCACAGCAAGAGCATAAAGGTCACTGACAGCCAGGATATGCTCATATCCACGGCTGTCAACCTGTATAGGCAGAATGCGGACAGGTCGCGCAAGATCAGGAAGATAGGAGTAAGGGTATCAAATCTGGTAGATTACAGAGGGCAGAGAAAGATCGTTTGAGCTGCCCGCGGGCGGGAAGTCGCTGGTATCAGTGCCTAGGGGATAGTGAGGCATTAAAACCGCCTTGCGCGGCGGCGAGCCTTCAAGCATTGGATGCAGGTATCACTTCCTTTCTGGCGCAGATGCCTCCACATTTGCCAGGTACTCCCTGACCGAAAGCGCTGCCTTGACGCCGCTGCCGCTTGCAGTAGCTGCCTGTCTGAAGATATGGTCTGCGACGTCGCCTGCTACAAACACGCCTTCCACATTCGTGTATACCTCCCCCTTGACAGGAACTATGTAGCCCTTCTCGTCAAGATCTATCTTGCCCTTGAATATGTCAGTATTTGGCGCATAGCCTATGGCAACGAATACGCCTTGTGCCTTTACTTCCGTGATCTCATTGTTGACTACGTTGCGCACCATAACGCTGGAAACTGAAGTGTCCCCCTTTATCTCTTCTACCACCGAATTCCATATGAATTTTATCTTGGGATTTGACTTTGCCCTTTGCTGCATTACATTGCTCGCCCTCAGCACATCCTTTCTGTGTACCATGGTGACGCTGTTGGCGAACCGGGTGAGGAACAGTGAATCTTCCATTGCAGTGTCACCGCCGCCTACTGTTATGACATCCTTGCCTTTGTAAAAAGGCCCGTCGCATGTTGCACAGTTTGATACCCCATGGCCAATGAATTTTTTCTCAGATGGTATCCCAAGCCATTTGGCATTCGCTCCGGTGGCTATTATTACGGACTCTGCCTCGTAAGCCTTGCCTCCTGCGGTGACCGTGAAGGGCTTCCTGCCGAAGTCAACCTCAGTAGCATTTTCGTCCACGAACCTGGTTCCGAACTTTTCTGCCTGTTTCCTCATCTGTGTGATCAGGTCAGGCCCGTACACGCCGTCAGGGAACCCTGGAAAGTTTTCCACAAGGGTTGTCAGGAGAAGCTGGCCTCCGGGATTGTATCCCCCGATGACTAGGGGTGAGAAGCCTTCCCTTGCAGAGTATATTGCGGCTGAGAGGCCCGCAGGGCCCGAACCCAGTATTATGACTTTTTCTACCATCAGGATCACGCACACTTATCCAATAGATACCATAATATTTTCTCACAGATATATTATAGTATATGGAGATTACTCTGGCCGGCTTGGTCTTCCAAAGACCCGCTAAACCTATATTAAGTTTTGCGGGCAAGTTCACTAATTGGCGGATGGGATGGCACTGCGCATTGGCGGGCACAGCATAGGATTGGACAGGAAGGATCCCAAAGCCAACCTGAATTTTGTTTCTCATGCTCATTCTGACCACACATCTGCAGTGAAGAGAGGAGCGAGGATACTGTGCAGCAGTGTGACCCGTGAACTTGTTGAGGTGCGTTCCAAATATGGGATAAACGCAGTGGAGAAACCTGAGTGCGTATCGTTGCTGAACTCTGGACACATGCTCGGATCCAGACAGCTCTACATAGAGTCTGAGGAGTATGGGTGCTCGGTAATCTATACGGGAGACTACCAGCTTCAGGAATCCTCCACTTCTGAGCCCATTGAGATAAGGCATGCTGACGTGCTAATGTTGGATTCTACGTACCCGTTCGCAAATGTGGCATTTGATGAGAGGGATGAGGTCATAACTGCAATGCAGCATTATATACGCTATAAGGAAAGAATGGGATGCGTGATATTTGGGGCTTATTCCATGGGCAAGGCGCAGGAGATAATAAGCATATGCAATGACATTGGGATAGAGCCGGTTGTAGACAAGAATACAGCACGAATGACAGAGGTGTATAACAGGAACGGATTCGGCCTCAAGTTCATTGAGGCTCAGGGCATGGAAGGGCATTTTGACAGTCCTGTAGAGATAGTCAGCATGAGCAGGCTTTACGAGACAAAGATGCTTGCATCAGAAGCGGGCAAGACTGCATTCGCGGCAGTGGCAACGGGATTTGCCAGGTTCCAAAAGTTCAGGGCAGATGTGCAGTTCGCCCTAAGTGACCACGCAGATTTCAAACAGACGCTAAGTTATGTGGAACAGTGCGGGCCCAAGTCCATATTCACATACGGCCCGAATGCAGACATACTTGCAAAGAACCTAAAAGCATACGGATACGATGCGAGGGAGTTTGATGTCAGGTCCGACCTTGGCAAGATGATGGCGCTTGAGATCTGAATGCATTTCTAGCTCTGCACCAGCATCTCATTTATCTTTGATCCCTTATCATATCGCATCATGAACAGGCCGCACAAGACCAGATATATCCAACCCAAAGCCACCAGGTTGTTCAGGTCAGTAGCACCCCAGGTACCCAACGGGTGGAAGCCGCTTCGCTCATCCAGAGCCAAGTTTATTATCGAACTTAGCAGCGAAAACCCGACAGAGGCGCCGTACCACATCCTCAGCCCCAGGAGGAATATCATTGCCACTATTATGTAGCCTGAAGATACGATCCCGTACCATAACCCAAGATAGCTTGCGGAGCTCCATACGGGAGAACCCAAGGCTACCGAAGAGAAGGAGATTAGGGAGATTATTGCAAGCGAGAATCGCAGGAGCTTTATGCTGCTAAAGCCCCCTGTTATAAAGTTTATTGGCAGGTCTTCCCTGGCAGATAGCCATACTGACAAGTACCTGAGCCTTATGAGCAGACCATTGTTCTCCTTCAGCTTAGCAGAAGGCATACCAAACCCGGATACTATTTGGTATGTGGATTATATAAATGTCTGCATCATCGGCTCTGGTAACATCGAGTGATTCCTGCGCCAGCGCCAGGAATTGATTTGCAAGAATTTGCGGGCGGCATATGCCGCCCGCCTGTTTCTAGGTGATGCCAAGGCACAGCCTTGGCAGTATTTATTATGCCAATAAAGTATATAATCTTTTCTTTAAGTATAAATTTATGTAGTAAAGTATATATACTTTGGCTGTGCATAACAATTGCATAAAGCGTTGCCTGCGCTATAGAAACTGGCACTCTGCTTCTGGGTGATTTGATGGGAACCAAAACGAGGTGTATGGGAAGACGCAAGGGGGAAACGGAATTGAGGAGGGCGCTGCGCGGCCTGTTGGAGGAGACGGGCGAAGGGCTTGAGCCTGAAGTCGTGGAAAGAATTGCATCAGGACTGTGCGGTATTGCTAAAGTGGCAATCGAAGACGCGAAGAGGGTAGGCGAACTCAATCGCAGGAGATACCCGCACAGGCACTGGTATAGCCTTAACCTCGGCATAGGGGAAGACAGCATTGCACTGCAGAACGTTTTGGAAGGGGCGGGATCCTCGCCGCCCCTGGGCCCGTATGCCTCCCGATACGGACACTAAGCATTCAGGCGTACTGCGAAGCCTTAAATAGCTGGAAAGAGATAGCTGGTTGCATCATTGCACGTCTTCCATGAGCGGATTGTGCCTATGGCGCGCAGGTGTTTCAACGGCTTCAGACAACACGCAGACATGGATGCTTTGCGAAGACATGTTGACAAGATTGAAAGACGAGCTCATACTTGAGGCTCTGGACATACTCCATGGGGAAATGGAAGCAGGAAGGATAGATATCAAAGGCTACTCGGCCCTTCTTCCGGACAAATCGGATGAGATGCAAAAGGACATGTACCTGATAAACAACCTCAGGCTTAGGGAAGCGGAGATAAGGGAACAGTATGCGCTTTACCTTGATGGCACAAGGGAGTGGGATCCCGAAGTCATGCAAAGGGTGGAAGGGCTCAGGAAGTTCGTCCTCTCTGTGAATGCAATATCGATGCTTATGAAGTTCAGTGATATTTCCGGTGAGTGGGCGGAGGATACCGGCAGATTCTCACGCGAGGGAGACTTCAAGGCAGTGCTTATAGGGAGCATGAAAATGTCTCCAGACAGGGTGGAAGTCGCTGAATTTGCAGTGTCCAGCAGGAAGTTCACTGATAGCGGTGCGCTTTCTGGATCTGAAATGGAAGCTCTTGCTCAAGCAATAGGATCTTGCAGGCTGAGGTGAATGCCCATGTATGTTAAAACGGATGGGCTGGCACTTGGGCAGGTTGGAAAGCTCTTTGGGAGGTAGAAATGATAAAGCTTGGCAGGCACGTTTCGATTTCAGGAAGCATGGAATTCGCTTTTGACCGTGCAGAAGAGGATGGATGCAGCGCCATGCAGATATTCGTGACTAATCCGAGGTCGTGGAGCATGAGTGCTATGGATCCAGGAGCAGCAGGCAGGTTCTCGGATAGGTCGGAAAGGTCAAGCGTGTCTGAGGTGATAGCACACATGCCCTACTTGCCAAACCTCTCATCTTCAAACAAGAGGATCTATGATGGATCCGTGAAATCGCTCAGAGGAAACCTTGAAAGGTGCGACCTCCTGGGCATAAGCCATCTGGTCACCCATATGGGAAGCCACATGGGGATGGGAACGCAGAAAGCCATAGACAACATATCGGATGCGCTTTCAGATGTTGCGGATGCAGCGCCAGGCGTGATGGTGCTTCTGGAGAATGAGGCAGGACATAACAACAGCGTTGGGGCGGACCTGAATGAGATGGCCGAGGTGCGCGACAGGGTGGGAAGCGAAAGAGTCGGGTTCTGCCTGGATACGTGCCACGCATTCGCAATGGGATATGACATAGGCGACGCTGATGCGCTTGGGAGGATAGACAGTGAGATAGGGCTTGGCAATATACGCGCAGTGCATGTCAATGATGCAATGATGCCTCTTGGATCCAGGAGGGATCGGCATGCAAACATAGGGATGGGACACATAGGCATCGAAAGGTTTAGGAAATTCTTTTCCTATGGGGAGATTAGATCGAAGATACTTATCCTTGAAACGCCTCTGAGCGAGAAGATCGGTGAGAAGGAAGAGATAGCAGAAGTAAGGCGCCTTCTTTCTTGAGCTCGCAGGGCGCAATTTGGTGGCTGAATGTTTTTTGCTAGAAAAAGAGGGGTTAGATTCGGAAAGGTCGTCCGAAGGCTTTGTTTTAGATCATTTTGTTTTGGAAGTGCCGGGTGGGCATGGAAGAAGGTTCATTTCTCTGATTTCGGCACGGGGATATGCTCTAGATTGAATCCGCATATGGTACTGGTTGGGGAGAGCGGTGGCGGAAAGTCCAACGCGGTAAAAGTCATGGTTGAGAGGCTATGCCGCTCAGGGGCGAACGTAGCAATATTGGATCCGCACGATGAATATCTGGGTGTTGCAGACGCCATATCAGCAGACATATACGATGCCGCTTCCAGCGGAATAAACATTTTCGAACCTGGCGGCATGAGCGAGAAGGAAAAGGCCAGCGAGCTTACGGGCATGTTCAGGAGGGCATTCAGGCTTGGCGATGTGCAGAGCTATACGCTGTACAGGTGCATAATGAGCACCTATTCGTACGTAGGCAGGCAGGGGAGCATACCTACCGTGCACAATCTGATGTTCACGCTCAGGTCGTTCGGCAAGAATGCAGGTGTTGCGGAGAAGAGAATACTGGAATCGCTTGAAAGGCGCATGGCTGTGATAGACACAGGGTCATTCTCAAGGACCACCGATATGAAAAAGGTGGTGAATGGCAATTCCCTATTCCTGCTTTCAAGGCTGCACACGGTCGAGGCGCAGGCAGTATACCTGGAGGGCTTCCTGCGCAAGGTGTACAGCCATATGCTCACGCTGGAAAAGGAAGGGAGGCATAGGCTGTACATAGTGATAGACGAAGCCGAGAGGATAGGGGATAATCCAATCCTGGGAAAGCTTGCCGCCGAAGGTCGCAAATATGGCATAGGGATAATAGCTACATCGCAGAGGGCTAAGGCACTGGACAAGGACCTGAGGAGCAATTCTTCGGTATTCATTTCATTTTACCAAAGGGAGCCTGAGGAGCTCAATTATATATCCAACTTCATGGCTGGAGGGACTGAGCTTGGGCGCTTTTCTGAGGTAAGGAAGGGAATACGTGGCCTCAGGATCGGGGAGGCGATGGTAACCGACCACTACGGGAGGGCGTATGTGGTCAGGTTTGACAGGCATCGTGGAAGGGATTTTAGCATTAGGCATAGCATAGTCAGGCTGGCCGAAAGAGCGGTGGAAAGAGGAGAACTGGCAGCAGGTATGCCTGGGGCATGCAGTGCCGAGGAGATTGAGTGTGCATTAGAAGGGCTTAGGGGATCGGGACAGTTGCTGGAGCATAAAATAGAAGGCGGAAGATATGCTGGGAGATGGTACATCTCCAGTCCCAGGAATAGCGCAGAGCATGACATCCGCGTCAACCTTATAGGGAGATGCCTCTCGGAAATGGGGCTGCAAAGCAGGGTGTACAACAGTTCGTTCGGTCCTGATATCGTGGTGCAGTTGGACGGCAAGTCGATCGCAGTAGAATATGAGACCGGGCTTAAATCCATCTGGGACACTGAAGGGATGATAGCTTACAGGAGGAAATATTACTGCAGGACTGTGATTGTGGTAAATGATGCCCATTATCCCGAGTATGCAAGGCTCTTCGGAAATGACGTTATGGCGTTCTCAGATGTGGAGAAGGTTGCTGATGCGCTGAAGGCTAGCTGATGCGGATTATGGAGCCGATGTGCAAGCCTGTCATGTTTGCGAACCCGCCATGGGCCTCTATCACATAATTGGCATAGTGCCCATCAGTATAGTTGTTGTAAACCATGCAGTCCCTCTGGCCAGGGCTGTACCAGGAACAAGGTATGGCATGGGCCACATATGTCACTCTTGAGCCGTTTATCCAGATTATGTCTAGTGGATAGTAAGTATCGTACATCCAGAATGGATATATTGACACTTTGGGGAATACAAAGAGCTCGAATGTGCTGTTGGTGACGCTGTAGTTCATAAGCCCCTTCTGCCATTCCTGTGGAGTGGTTGCAACATAAGTGAACTTGTAGGTGGTGTTTGCAAAAGTGAAGCCCGAGGCGTTTGGCGTATTCTGAAGCGCCGGGCCTTGGCTGGTTATGATCAAGGCTGCGGTTGACGCAAGTATAATTACGGCTAAAGCAGCCACAATGTATTTGTTCATGGATCGTGCCTGTGTCAATGGAGCAGGGAACTGAAAAATCCAGTTATGGTATAATATATATGCTCAGCGATTCCGGATGAAACATTGACTTTGGCGCTGGAACTCTCTCCGCTCTTGAGGTCCGTGAAGGTGACGGTGCACGTCTGGTCTATTATGCCATTGTATCCAGATGCAGCTATCCCGATTGTTATCTTCTCCCCGGCACCCTTGGCAATCTGGTAGTTCAGGCCCGATGGAGCAGATATGCCTGGACAGTCAGATATTGATGTGCTGAAAAGCCCTGGGCCGCTGCCGGTGTTGAGCACCTGCGCCATTATGGAACCTACGCCGAAGAAGTTCAACTGCGTTGAGGATATTGAGATTATGGCAGGTACAGCAGAATGGACTGTAACTCCGGTGAATGCGCCATTGAGGTAGAGCGTGGCGTTTGAGCTCTGTGTGAATAATCCGGGAAGCATTATGGTCACCGCAGGCTTTCCGAGGTAGGTGGCGACTTCTGTGGGGTATCCAGATATGCTGCGGCTCGTTGATGTGAGTTGTGTTGCATAGGAATTTGCGCGGGAGTAATACACCGAAGCAGTCCGGTTCATGCACTGCACTGCCTCCTCAACGGACTTGTTGGTGAGGTTTGATGTGGACACTGACGAACAGTCCGGTGAGACAAGGCCAACGTTGGTGGGACTGTAAAATAGCTTAGTGGCAGGTATACGGCCAGCCGTGAATGAGTAGAACTGGCTGTACCAGGCGGCATACGTAGAATTGCTATGCACATACCATGACCCGTCTGCGGGGCTGTTGAATGCCATATAGGAAGCCATGTCCTGCAGCTGCACCGATGGGCTGACTGCAGAGCTGCTGACATGCGCAGATGCCAGCCCGTCCGGAGAGGAAGCGTTTTCTATTCCAGGCGCAAACAAGAGAGGCTTGATTACTCCTCCGGAGATTACCAGCATTGACGAAGAGCCCAGGTCATAGCCTTGGGCGGAGAGCAGGTGTGCATATCCCACAGTCTCCTGGTAGAAGCAAACACGCCCAACCACCACGTTCTGCGATGATGTAAACGAATTTTTCTGCACGGTTACGTAAAAATCCCATTCAGAATAGAGGTTATTGACGGAGCATTCTGGAGCGGCAGTTGCAGAAGAGAATATTCCTGACTGCGAGACCGTGCCCAGCAGTATATTTGAGGATATCATATTGACAGTGCCATACCTGTTTGAATTAATAGGGAATGTTGCACCCACAGGGCCTGCATGCCATGTGACGTTTATGTCATTTGCAGCTGTTGTGGATATGCCATTGTAATCGGAATAGTTTACCATGTCCCCGCCCAGATTTGCATACACCACGTTTCCAGTGCCGTAGAAAGTGGTGTTTATGCGCCACTCGATGTTTGAAGGCGGCTGGAGGCTTGGCAGCGGCTGGCCGTGGAGAAGCGTATTGTTCAGATAAGTGGATACGGAGGCAGTCTGCGTGCCATAAGCATTGTACTGATTGGCCAGCATGACGGTTGCGATTACCATGACCATTATAGGCAGAGTGCGAGAGCACAACATCCCTGAACTTCCCATGAACTTAATAGGCGTTTAGGTATTTTTAAAGATTCCCATTGACATTGGTCCAACCCTTGCGGAAGGCGTATATACCAGCCCGTGCATAAAGTATAATTGGAAGGAAATCTGTGGCCAAAAAGAAAGTTAGCATCCTTCCCGGCGCACGAGACTGTGCGCAGTTCCTTGCAGGCCACAATATTAAACCTTCAAGAAGGTCTGTTCCTAACTGGGTGCCTTGGTAGTAGTTATTGTTGTAGGCACCGATGATGTTGAAACCTGCGGGCCAGATATCCTTACCGTGGCACCGGTAGTCTTATAGTCAGATATGGTAATGCTTGCGGAAGCGCTTTGACCATTGAAAGACGCAGTGAGGAAGTATGTCCCAGGGGCAAGGACATACGCGCCGCTGAATTTCCCATCCCTGCCTGTCAGGAAGGTGTAATTACCCGGAGAGAGCATTATGCTCGCGCCAGGCGCTGGCGCGCCGTTGTATAGCACTGTCAGGTTTAATGCACCGTGGCCGCCCAGTGTTGATGTGGCGGTGGTGGTAGACACCAGCGAAGATGTTTGCTGCTGAGCACTTTGAGCATGGCGCGCACCAAAGCCGAAGAATATTATGCCGCACACGATGGCAGAGGCAAGCAAGAGCATGGCGAGATAGAGATATAGCCTCCTTCTGCCTGGAAGTATGCTGCCAAATGCAGATACATTGTTACCATATACCATTGTGACAAACCTCTTTGCGGACTTGTGCAGATCTATTGGATTTGGCACTGCGCCGCTTTAACACAATTATATACCAAACGTGACATCCTCCCGCGACTGAATGTCGTGGGCTTCCAATGGTGCTTTTTGATTG
>CAZLPL010000021.1:0-12025 GCA_964561405.1 Microcaldota archaeon | reverse complement strand
TATCGGTATCCTCTCCCAGTTGTTCGCCTCGGCCTCGAAAGATTTCTCCATGGCCTTGGCCTTGTCAGAAGGATCGTGTCCTGCCTGGTCAAGCTTGTAAACCCTGCTCCTGAACCAGTCGTATGTGTTCAGGTTGTTGAATGTAACGCACGGGCTGAAGACGTCTATTATGGAGAATCCCTTGTGCAGTATTCCGTTCTTTATCAGCGTTGCCATGTGCATAGGGTCTCCAGAGAACGCCCTGGCCACATATGTTGCGCCAGCAGAGATCGCTATCCCTATCGGGTTCTCAGGGTTCTCTATGGATCCGAACGGCGTTGACTTCGTCTTGGCCCCCATAAGGCTCGTAGGGGATGTCTGTCCAGTCGTGAGGCCGTATATCTCATTGTTCATTACGATGTACGTTATGTCTATGTTCCTCCTCGCCGTGTGTATGAGGTGGCCTACCCCTATTCCGTATCCGTCTCCATCTCCCCCCGTGCCTATTACTGTGAGGTCATCGTTGGCAAGCTTCATCCCGCTGGCCACAGGCAGCAGCCTTCCGTGAAGGCTGTGCACTCCGTAAGTGCTGAACGGGTGCGGCATGGAAGAGCTGCATCCTATTCCAGAGACTATGGCGACCTTCTCCCTCTCCACGCCTATCTCCTGCAGCGCCTTGACTATGCCTGCATGTACCCCGAAGTCTCCACATCCCGGGCACCATATCGGCTTTATCCCGGATGCAAAATTCTGCTTCGCCTTTGTCACAGCTGTTTGATTTGAGTCTGACATAAAAACCATCACTCTTTTATAAGCCTCATCGCCTCGTTGGCTATCAGTTCGCCGGTGAATGCCTCTCCATCTGACTTCAGTATGCTTCTTTCTATATTTATTCCAGTGGCCATCCTTATCACCTTAGCAAGCTGGCCCGTTGAATTGCCCTCCACGTTTATCAGCTTCTTCCCCTGGAGTATCTTGGCGGTCTTCTCCCCGTCAAGAGGCATTATGTAGTTGAATGATATGAGGCCGAAGTTGTGCCCCTTTGCCTTGAGCAGCTCCACAGCCTCTATTGCCGGCTGGGTGGTGGATCCGAACGTTACCAGGTACTGCTCGCCTTCTATGTCTATGTGCGGCACAAATACGCTCTCGTTCTTGAGCATCGTATCAATCTTCCTCATCCTCTTCGCATTCATCTGTATCCTAACTTCCACGGATTCGTCAAGCCCTGCAAACGCATCGCTCACCAGGTCCCCATACTCATTATGCTCGTCGCTAGGCGCGATGAATTCAAGTCCCTTAGTTCCCGGGAATGCCCTTGGAGAGACTCCATCATCAGTGATTAGGTACCTCTTGAACCTTCCTTCCTCCTTCTGTTCAGTCACTACCTTGCCCCTGTCTATCGTTACTCCTTCGACATTAAGGCGGTCCAGGCTCCTCACGTGCTCTGAAAGATACAGGTCCATGAGTATTATTACTGGGCACTGGTACCTGTCCGCCAGGTTAAACGCCTCTGCTGCTATGTCAAAGCTCTCTTCAGTGCTTCTTGGAGCAACGACTATCCTGGGAAATTCTCCCTGCGAAGCGTGCATTACGAAGAGAAGGTCGGCCTGCTCTGTCTTTGTTGGCAGACCTGTGCTTGGCCCTGTCCTCTGCGATTCCACAACAACCAAGGGGGTTTCCAGTATGCCTGCCAGCCCCAGCGCCTCTACCATGAGCGAGAATCCTCCTCCGCTAGTGCCGCACATCGACCTGACTCCAGTAGCTGACGCGCCTATTGCCATGTTTATAGCAGCAATCTCGTCCTCCGTCTGCTTGGGCATCACTCCCTTGTTCTCATGGGCCGCAAACCAGTGCAGTATGCTGCTTGCAGGGGTCATAGGGTATGCAGAATAGAACTTGCATCCTGCTGCATATGCGCCTATGGAAAGGGCCGTGTTGCCGTCCATAGTGTACCTTTCCTTACCGTCGCTCTTTATCTTGTAAACCGTCTCCACTCCATTGTAATTGTATCCCTTTTCAGCCGCCTTTATGTTGCTCTGCACTATCTTGTCCCCCTTCCTGCCGAACGTGGCCTTTATCACTTCGTTGAATGCATTGAGGTCTATTCCAACGAATTTGAGTGCCGAGCCTATTGCGACCACGTTCCTCATTATCGGGTCTCCGCTCACTTCTATGGCTATGTCGAGCAGCGGGACTCCCACAAGCCTGTACTTAGACGCGTCTACGCCCTCAGGCTTGACCTTGGACGGGTCGTATATCACAACCGCCTTGTCGTTCAGGTGGCTTTTCTGGTTTTTTATCGCATCCTGGTTCAGTGCTATCAGTATGTCTATGCCTTCGCCGTGGCTGTGGAGCTTCTCGTCAGCTATCCTGACCTGGTACCAGACGTGGCCTCCCCTTATTATGGACTGATATCCCCTGTAGCCGAAGACGTGCAGTCCATTCTTGGCCGCCACCCCGATCATGAGGCTTCCGCTGGATTCAACTCCGTCTCCGTTCGCACCTGCAATCCTTATCGAAACGCTATTCATACAAACACGCTGTGCATGCCGTTGCCCTGCAATGGCAGAGCGCAGCAGCTAGTACATTTTGCACATCCCTTTTTATTTACCATAGTGTGCAGTTAGACAATCAACAAACTGGCAGCATCCTATATTATTATTGATAATGCAGCTTAATGAAAAAGTGTTTTTGATGGATTCTTCAAAAAGGAAAGAGATTGTGGACAAGCTTGTTAACGGTGACATTGGGCTGCGCGACGTTGAGTCATTGGCAGAGCCAAACGATGCAGTGCCTATACTCAGGGAGGCCGTAGAGAAGCTGTCGAAGGCAAGCCTCAAGAGCATAGGGGCTGTAGACATGGACTATTCTACAATAAAGGGGAAGAATGCAGAGAATGTCATAGGCATGGTCTCAATACCTGTCGGGGTTGCAGGCCCGCTCCATGTGCGCGGCTCTAATGCGGATAACCGCGTATATGTGCCAATGGCAACTACCGAGGGTGCGCTTATAGCAAGCGTCTCGAGAGGGGCCAAGGCCATAAACATGTGCGGTGGTGCTAGCGCAAGGGTGATAAAGGACGGAATGACGCGCGGCCCGGTCTTCAAATTCCTCTCCGTTCTTGAGGTCGAGAAGTTCCTGTCATGGCTCCCAAAGAACATGGACGCCATAAAAGTAGCTGCTAACGCGACAACGCGGCATGGAAGGCTCGAAGACGTGGAGCCTTATGTAATGGGCAACAACGTCTTCCTCAGGTTCAGGTACTCAACAGGCGACGCCATGGGGATGAACATGGCTACGGTGGCAACAGAAGCGGCATGCACCGCCATAGAGGGAAGCTTCAAGGGCGCGACGCTTGTCGCCGTAAGCGGGAACATGTGCTCTGACAAGAAGCAGTCGCTGGTCAATGCCCTAGAGGGCAGGGGGAAGACCGTTGTGGCAGAGGCCGTAATCACCTCAGATATACTTCAGAAGGTATTCGGTACCTCCTCAAATGCGATCCAGGACGTGAACCTTAGGAAGAACTGGGCAGGGAGTGCCCGTGCCGGAAGCACCACCCAGTTCAATGCGCACTTCGCCAACACTATTGCGGCTATATTCGCAGCCGCAGGACAGGATCTTGCGCAGGTTGTGGAGTCTAGCAGCGGGTACACGTGGACCGAGGACCGCGCTGGGGACTTGTACATATCGGCAACTCTTACCTCGCTTGAGATAGGCACCGTAGGCGGCGGCACTGGCCTGCCTACGCAGAAGGAATGCCTTTCAATAATGGGGATAGCCGGGGCCGGAAACCCTCCAGGCAGCAACTCGCTGAGGATGGCCGAGATAATATCCTCTGCAGTACTCGCAGGCGAGCTGAACCTTCTGGCGGCCCTTTCCACAAGGGAACTCGGTAAGGCGCACCAAAAGCTCGGCCGTTCCAAGCCTTCTGGCGCCGAACAAAACAGCAAGAGTTAATAACCTGATATCCAAGCTAATATTGAATCTAAACTGGATCTAAACAGTCAGCTGGTAACATGATAAGCAAAAGCAAACAAACGATAATAGCCATAGTAGTTGCTGTAGTAGTGCTTGCCATAGTGGTCGTATTGGTCATGGGACAAGGCCATTCCCCTGCAGTGCAGCAGAACTCCACGCTTCCATACGCTTCTAACCTGACACAGCCTATAACTGCGGCTCCGGCATCACTAGCAGACCCTACCATATCAAAGTTGCTTCTGACGCAGTCTCAGGCGGAGTCCTTCTTCGGTCAGGGCGGCAACTATAGTGCATACCAGAGGACTACTGCAGCTCAGCTGCAGGGTGTGCTTCCACCAGAATTCCAGGCATACAACATCACCGGCGTATATAACATGACATACAATCATGACTTCGTATCAACCTCTAACGCATTTTCTGCAAATGTATTGCAGGAGACCATATTCCCAACTTCAAACTCCAAGTACTTCTATTCTTATGTGCTGGGCCAGGACCCTTACTTTAATGTAAGCCTGCTCAATGCACAGGGGTACAAGTACCTCGGAGGCAGCAGCAATGTCACAATTCCAGGAATGACCTATACCTACGCATCGTTCGTACCATTGCAGAACGCAACCGTTCAGGGAGGCAACTTCACATTCGAGGCGCTTATAGGAATGACAAACAGGAGCGTGCTCCTCGTTTCAGTAATAGAGCTGAATGGCACTGCAACGATAAACACTACGGGGTTAGCAGATGCAGCTTCGAGCAACCTGCTTAACATGACCCTGAACACGACTTAATGTAGTGGAAGGCAGCAAGGTCTGCGATAGACTTATAAATATATATAAATCAATAATAGTACTCTTTTCTTTAGAGTTACTAACCGTGAGCTGATCACATGAGTGGCATGAGAAAAGGATCAATGGAATATTGGCCTCATAGACGGGCAAAGAAGCAGATGCCCAGGGTGAGGACTTGGCCCGAGCTAGCCGAGCAGGGCTTCGAGGGCTCGATTGCGTTCAAGGCAGGCATGACTCACGTCATGATGATAGATGATAGTGCTTCACCTGCCAAGGGCACGGAAGTGTCAAGGGCGGTCACGGTGCTTGAAGTACCAAAGATATTTGTCTACGGCATAAGGTTCTACAATAAAAATTATCTGTACAACCAGCCTGTCGCAGAAGCTTATGATGAAAACCTCGCAAAGAGGGTTGGCATAAAGAGTTCAAAGGCAAAACTCGCGGACATAAAGCAGAAGCTTGGGGATTTCACCAATGTGTCTGCATTGCTTTTTGTAGATCCATCGAATCTCGGATTCGGAAATAAGAGGGTCATGAGGTTCGAGGTCGCCGTAGGCGGCAAGGCCGTCAAGGAGAAGACAGATTTCGTAGAGAAGTGGTTGGGGAAGGATCTTAAGATAGCCGACCTGGTCTCTCCTGGAGATTATATTGATACTATCTCAATATCAAAGGGCAAAGGCTGGGCCGGAGTGATCAAGAGATTCGGCGTATCAAGAGCATACAGGAAGGCTACAGGAAAGGTCAGGCACGTTGGAGTTCTTGGCCCTTGGCATCCTGCTAAGGTCATGTTCACTGTTCCACACTCTGGACACATGGGGTACAACTACCGGCTGGAGATGAACAAGAGGATCCTTAAGGTGGGCACAGCCAGTGAGGCGGCCTCTATAAATACTGAAGGCGGATTCATAAATTACGGAGTCATAAAGAATGATTTTATAGTTCTTGACGGTTCTGTGCCTGGGCCTGCAAAAAGGCTGATAAGGTTCAGGAAGGCACTCAGGTCTACGGCTGAGAAGAAGGCGCCACAGATAAACTACATATCAACTGCTTCAAAGCAGGGTGCATGAAATGGACGCATATGGATTAGATGGAAAGGTATCAAGGAGTGTTAATATGCCCCAGGTATTCTCAGAGGAATTCAGGTCTGACCTTGTAAGGCGAGCCCTGCTATCCGAGCAGTCGAAAGGATTCCAGCCCCAAGGGCATTCCCTGACTGCAGGATTCCAGACGACAGCAGTATACGTGGGTAAGTACAGTGCTGCTTACAGGAGGGGAAGGCACATGGGCCAGGCAATAAGGCCAAGGCAGAAGCTTGGAGGCGGCGCCATGGGTGACGTCAGGAGAATACCTTCTGCCGTAAAAGGTCACAGGGCACACCCACATAAGATAGAGACTACGCTTAGGGAGGATATAAACAATAAGGAATATTCAAAAGCCATAAGGTCTGCAATAGGTGGCTGTTCAAACACAGCGCTTATAACGCAGAACCATGAATTTGCAGGCAAGTCCCTGCCCCTTGTGGTTGATGACAAGCTCGAATCGGTCTCTAAAGCCAAGGAGCTGATGTCCATAATATCCGCTCTTGGAATGTCAAAGGATCTTGAGAAGTCACACAAACCGAAGCTTAGGCCAGGGCTCAAGAGGTCTGGAAAGTCAAGGCACTTCAGGAACAGCATATTGATAGTGTCAAAGTCTGCAGGAAACATAATCAAGGCCGGAAGGAACATACCTGGGGTTACTGTATGCAGCGTAGACGAACTGACGGTATCGAAGCTCGCCCCTGGAGCGCTTCCAAGGCTGTCAATATGGACAGAGGGGGCGCTCTCTGCAGTAGAGGCTGCAGTATCACCAGAAAAGCTTAAGAGCAGGAGATGATTTATATGGTATCGCTTCTTTATCCACTCGCAACTGAAAAGGCATTGAACATGATCGACAAGTCGAACGTCATATCTTACGTGGTGGATTTCAGGTCCACGAAGCAGCAGGTCAAGAAGGAGTTTGAAGACACTTTCGGCGTGAAGGTCGAGAAGGTCAACACATCTATGTCGATAAGGAATACAAAGAAGGCATTCATAAAGATAAAGCCTGAGTTCAAGGCCTCTGATGTGGCAAGGAAGCTCAAGCTTTTGTAATCGGTGAAACTGTGGGAAAACGTCTAAAAATGCAAAGGAGGGGAAAAGGCTCTAATGCCTACAGGAAGCCTCCAAACACGTTCAAGGCTGATGTAAAGTTCAGGGACAAGCTCATAGATGGGAAGGTTACTGGAGAAGTGGTAGACTTCGTAGACGACCCTGGCCACACCGGTCTGCTGATGACTGTCAGGTATGATGATTTCAGCGAGAATACTCTTCTGGCCCCAGAAGGCATAAAGATAGGGGACAGGATACAGGAAGGCTCAGGCGCGGAGCTTATGCTTGGCAGCATAATGCCCCTCAAGACCATCCCCGATGGAATGCTCATATACAACATAGAGGTCAAGCCTGGAGACGGCGGCAAGATGGCAAGGACTGCAGGCAGCTACGCGACCATAAAGTCTCACATAGGTGACAAGGTCACAGTCTTCCTCCCTTCAAAGAAGTCAGTAGACCTGTTGTCTGATTGCAGGGCCGAGATAGGCGCAGTCGCAGGCGGAGGGGTAAACGCACAGCCTTTGATGAAGGCAGGCAAGAGCCATTATATTTATCATGCAACCAATGCGAAGTGGCCTAAGAACAGGGGAGTCAAGTCAAATCCTGTAGACCATCCTTTCGGAGGAAAGCAGCACCACAAGGGTTCATCAAGCATGACCTCAAGGAATGCGCCTCCAGGAGCGAAGGTCGGACACATTGCGGCTCGCAGGGTAGGCAGAAGGAAGAGTGTTTGATATGGTAAGAATAGTCACTTTCAAGGGAAAGACAGCAGAGGAGCTGCAGCAGCTTACGATAGATGATTTCTCCAAGTTGCTGAAGTCCAGGCCAAGAAGAGCCATCAAGAGGATGTCGGTTGGATACAAGGCCCTTATAGCCAGGGTTGAGAAGGCCAAGAAGGCTGGGGGCGCAAAGCCTATAAGGACTCATGTCCGAGAGGCAGTAATACTCCCAAGCTGGCTTGGCATGACCTTCTCTGTGCATAACGGAAAGATCTTCCAGGACCTTCCCATAACGATGGACCTGATAGGGCACAGGCTCGGCGAGTTCGTGTACACGACCAAGCACGTCCAGCACTCCGCTCCTGGAATCAGGGCAACAAGGGGTTCAAAGTTCCTTGCGGTGAAATAATGAATTACTCGTTCAACCTTAAGGGGGACAACTTCGTCCGCGCCATGAGATACGATGTCAATGCGAGTTATAAGGATCTCGGTGCAGTGTGCGATGCTATACGCTACAAGAAGGCGGAGTCTGCCCTCGGCATTCTCGACCTTGTAATAGCCAAGAAGATGCCTATAGTATACAGGAGGCACAACAAGCACATGGGAGCCAGGCACGAACTCGGAGGCATCAAGGGCAGATATCCTTCAAAGGCAGCTTCAGAAGTCAAGAAGACTCTTGCCAATGCGATAGCAAATGCAAACAACAAGGGCTTCTCTGGCAGCGACCTCTTCGTGGTTGCGGCATCCGCCAACAAGACCCGCATAGAGAGAAGGTACCCGTCCAAGGGCAGCATAGCGTGGGGAAGGGGGATGTACGGCCGTTCTGCCATGAACCACAGCGACCTTGAATTCGCAAAGATAGAGGTCATATTGTCAGATGACTATTCTGATAAGCTTACAAAGGGCATGAAGTACTTCATAAGGAAGAACAGGAAGCTAGAGCCCAAGAAGGTTCCAAAGACAGAGCAGAAGAAGGCGCCACAGAGGGCCCAGGCGGCTCCAGTTCAGGCTGCTCAGACAAAAGCGTGATCATATGGTAGTAGAAAGGAAATTCATAGAAGACCTGATAATAAAGAACAATATCTCCAAGTACCTGCAGAACAAACTAGCCAGGGCAGGATACTCGAGAGTTGACATACAGAAGACCCCTGTAATAACAAGGATAACCACGTACGTCACCAATCCTGGCAAGGTGATCGGAAGGGGAGGGGAGACGATAAACTCGCTGACCGAGGGCATGAAGAAGAAGTTCAGCATAGAAAACCCTCAGATAAGCGTTGCCGAAGTAAAGAACCAGAAGCTGGAGCCTAGGCTTGTAGCCAAGTACATAGCCAATTCACTGGAAAGGGGCATAAATGCAAGGAGGCTTCTGCATTCTACTATAAAGGACATAATGGCAAACGGCGCCCTTGGCGCCGAGATAATAGCCACTGGAAAGCTCGCTGCAAAGGGAGCAAAGGCCAAGCAGATAAAGGTCAGGCTCGGCTATCTTCCAAAGGCAGGACATGTGACCAAGCTTATCGATGAGGCCAAGGTGGCGTCATACCCCAAGTATGGCGCAATAGGGATAAAGGTCAGGATAGTGCAGCCTGGCACGCAGTTCCCTCCGAAGACCACGAAGAGGGTCCCGAAGCAGAGGCACACTGAGGCCATAGAGGAAGCTGAGGCAAGCAAGTCTGCCTAAAGCTATTTATATAAGATCTTAGAAATTTCCTTTTATATTGATCATCATGAAAATCAAGGAATTGAGGGCCTTGTCAGCAGAGGCTCTTACGGCGAAGCTCAAGGATCTCAGGCTGGAGCTTGGGATAGAGAAGCGCAATATAGCCTCGACAGGAGTAGCTAGCAAGAAGATAAAGGCAGGGGAGATAAAGAGGACCATCGCTCAAATACTCACGCTGCTTAAGGAGAAGGGTGTTAAGTCTGCCTGAAATATGTCCAAAATGCGGTCTGCCCAAGGAGATCTGTGTATGCGATGTCCTTGACAGGGAGACCAACCGTAAGATCAAGGTGTACCTCGAGAGAAAGAAGTTCAGGAAGTATATGACCGTAGTTACGGGACTTACTGGCGAAGAGCTCGAGAGGACTGCAAAGGAGCTCAAGCGCGTTCTGGCATGTGGAGGCACCTACAAGAACGGCATGATAGAGCTCCAGGGGGAGCACAAGGACAACGTAAAGAAGGCGCTCCTGCAGCTTGGCTATCCTGAAGAATCGATAGACATCAGTTAATCCTGCCGCTTCGGCTTACAAAAATTCATAGCAGAAAGCCCACGATTTGAATCGTGGGAGTATGTCAGCTGCAATCTTGCCTTCATGTCTAAGCCTTCCTATGTTAACTTCATAGGCTATCCTAGGCACTTCCTTCCTAAAGCGCCTTGCTAACTTCTTCACTACAACTGCACTAGCCCAGAATGCTGCCAAACTGCAAACTGCCACTGCAGATGCAACCCCTCTGCTATGTCCATATTCTTTAACGCTTTCATATACCTCATCTACTCCACCGCCAATTGCCCGCACCACAGAGGCATCAATCTTTGCAGCAAATCTGATTATTGCACCACGTAATTTTCTGCTGCCTCCCAAGCGCGCAATGTCAATGTAGCCCAAGAATGTTCGTTCCTTTTCATATTCTGACAATTCTCTGCGTATATCTATTGATAGGCACTCATTTGTCAGTGCAAGGTTTCTGCTGTCGCACATGCGCCGTACCCTCCTGGCCCAATCGCTTACGCATTCTGTCTTCGGACCCCTAAGCACCACGTGAAGATCATTAATATCCTTCCGAAGCCCAAGCAAGCTCATCCAGGGCTAAAATTATTAACCTTACCACGCCATAGAAATAGCGATAAGATGAAGGCACGCCTTCTTACGGTAATTCTCGGGCTTCTAATGGTGGCAGTACCGTTCCTATATGCCACATCACTCTCAGTCATAGGTCCAACTTCTGCGGTGCTGCACAATAACCAGAGCGTCTTCCTCGGCAAGGTGGGTCCGGGCGAGAGCTTCTACGTCTTGGCATCCGCATCCACCCCAAACGCAACAGGATATGTTGTCAACATAGGGTGGGACCAGCTTGAGGCGGTCAACCTTCCGCAGGGATGGATATCGCAGGCTTCCCCTCTGTACGAGAATCCCATGAATCTCAAGATAACCGTTCCGCAGGGTGCAAGCAGCGGCATATACAACCTAACCCTCAAGGCAGTCAACGTGGAGAACTATTCTAGGCTTGGCAACATAACAGTAGTGGTCATAGTCAACGTCACTCCAAACGTGTTCACTGTATCTGTGGAGCCTACGTCAATACAGTCCGGAGTCAGCCAGCCCACCAACATGCGCATAACGATCAACAACACCGGAATATCGGACGATCCGTACAGCATATCATTGCACGGCCTTCCGGCATGGAACGTCACGGACCAGGTGGTCTCCTTGCATCTGTCAAAGACCTCATACGTATATCCCGTTTACGTGAACGAGCCTGGCACTTACAAGTTCAATATAAGCGTCAGCTCTGCAACATCAAGGTTGCTGCACATATCCTACCCGATCTCCCTTACTGCTCAGGACAGCTTGCTAAACGACTACAGGTCGGTGGGCCAGGGCGTGCTCCTATCCCCAGTCATATTCGATCCTTCCTACGAACTGATGCTGTTCCTGTCGTACATCTACGCACAGCTGACCGGCAACTGAAAACAAAAGTGATCAAAATGGGAAAAGAACCCAAGCAGAACAGGCTAGTCTACGCAAAGCTTGCATCCCTGGATGACCTGGCCAGATATGCCTGCAATTTCGATTACACTGCATCAAGCCTCATATGCGTAAGGAGACCTAAGGGATACGCCATATTCGCACTGGGCGAGCAGCTTGAGGGGACCACCCTCGCGCTGTATGTCAATTCCGCAGAGAGCGAGGGCATGCTGTGTTACACATATCCCTCATACGGTGGCCAGCTTGAGGACACCCACTTCGTTACAGCCGCCGGCCAGATGCCCAACCACTACATAGGCATAGTGGAGATGGAATCTGCAGGTATAAAGGAGGCCAAGAAGGCCAAGCCTGTGCTCGCAGTGCGCGTCAGGAGCCCAGACGAACTTGTAAAGGCGGTCATAAGGCGAGGCGTGGCTACAGAATCCATTCCGCATATATATGCATTCAGCAAGGAGGGCAAGGTGGTACTGTGTGCATTCGACATAATAAGCGAGTTACAGGAAGGCCCGCGCACGGTATATTATGCCGTATCGGACCGCATGCCTGCAGCGAGCTTCGCAAGATATAAATATACTGAGAACAAAGTTGATTTTACGACATACGTAGGCGAGCATTCATATATGTATGCCAAGATAATAAATCTCGCGGAACCGTTCTCATTTTTCAATGCCCGAATAGCTCAGTGGTAGAGCGCCTGGCTGTTAACCAGGATGTCGCAGGTTCGATCCCT
>CAZLPL010000020.1:0-12162 GCA_964561405.1 Microcaldota archaeon | reverse complement strand
GCTCTCTCCAGTCAGGTTTATAAGGAAAATGGGAGGAACCCGGTTCAGGAACATCGGCGCGAGCCTTTGCTCCTGAACCAGGGGCAATATACATACGCTGATTAATAGTAGAAGGGCCCGCTGGGGAAGTTGCGGGCTCCTTCGTATCACTGTGGAGGTGATATAATCAGCGTTTTGGTCGTCTTGCCAGCATAATACCTGTAGTAAACCTTGTGACTGAGCTGGAATTTCTCTAGGAATCCATCCTTCTCCAGCTTCTTGAGCCTTGTGCACGCCGCATTCCTTCCCTTGTAATTCATGAACTTCTTAACGTCGTCGGCGCACGCCAAGCCCTTTCCCTTTATGAAATCAAGTATGTTTCCGTCAAGAGTCGATACAGGTATCTCTATGGCAGGCGCATACTCCTGCGGTACAACTTCTTCCCTTTCAGATACCATCTTCTCGAGTTCAGCAACCTTGCCTGTTATGTTCAGCAGGGCCTTGTTAGTCCTCTCCCGTTCTTCAGCAAAGTACCTTATGACAGAGCCTATGTCTGGGGTGGAGTCTTCAGGGACCCTTGAGCCCTTCTCTGACAGACTCCTGATCTCATCCTTAAGCTTTGTGAGCTTTGAGATCATTTCCTCTATCTGATCCTTTTCAAGGGACATCCATACCACCAAACGGCACAATTTTCACGATTCGCTCACGAATCATTCCAGAATCGTTCAGGAATGAATCATGGAAGAATCATGACTGAATCATATATGTGATACGAATAATATTTAAAGCCTTCTATTTTCTCTGGGAATTCCGCTTCCACGACACATTGAAAGAAATAGTCGTCAATGCGTGGCAATTTATATATTTGCCTGCTAGTTATTTAAATGCATTTACTGTCGGTGACCATTGTATTATCCCGAAATAAGGTTCGCTCAGTAAAACGGATAGGTGCTCTCAGAGATAAGGAAATCATGAGAACACTTAATCTGAAGAAGGTCAGATGGATTGTGAGCGAAATGCGGAAAAGCGAACTGTCAACGTATAGCATAGCTGTGCAGCAGGGAGTAACGCCACAACAGGTAAGGAGGTTGTACAAACAATATGGGGATATACTTCCGTACAAACTCAATAGAGCCGTTTGTTTGAGGCCCTGTGGTAGAAAGAGAAGGCCGTTTGAAGAGCATGAGGTAAAGGAGGTATTGGAAGTGAAGAAAGACATGGATTTCAGCGCATGCAACATCGAAAAGGTACTATCTGAGAGATGTGTCAAAATACCCCATAATAGGATCCACAGGATACTTCTGGAAAATAACCTTGCAAACAATGAACCTAAGAAAAGCAGGAAAAGGATAAGGTACGAAAGGAGACACAGTAATTTAATGTGGCATGCAGATTGGACACATTACGGGAAAGACAATATTTTATTTTATGAAGATGACAGTTCTAGATTAATTACTGGATACGTACTATCCAGAAATGCAACTACAGACATTACAATTTCGACGTTTGATAGCGCAATAGAAAAATGGGGAAAGCCAAAAGAGGTTCTTACCGATAGGGGCACACAATTCTGTGTTAATGAAACTGAGAGATACAGGTTCAGAGAACATTTGAACTCTTTAGGTATTAAACACATTCTTGCAAGAGTAAAACACCCACAAACAAATGGAAAAGTGGAGAGGCTGAACCATACAATATTCCAACTGATAAAATTGAAGGGATCTTTGGATGCTGCGGTGAAATTTTACAATGAAGAGATACCGCACATGAGCCTGGAAAATGGGCATCTCAGACGCTGTTGCAGGCATTCCACGAGAAAAAACGAAATAATTAAGAGATGAAATGATGAAACCAATCTACCGCGAGAACTTTAATTCGGGACAACACAACTGTCGGTGACCATGGAGACCATACTTATACCTCACAAACGCGCCGAGTTTCTCGACGCAAAGGCCATAAAGGCCCTGAGCGAGCACTTGAAGTGCAAGATAACCCTGGATGACAACCAGGTTACCCTGGAGGGCGAAGCTTACGATGAGTTCAATGCGAGGAATGTGATCACTGCTTTCGGACGCGGATTCGAGCTTGACAAAGCGTACAAACTCCTAAACGAGGATTACTATCTCAGGCAGATAAACCTTAAGGACATACTGCGCAGCAGGGAGCAGATAATAAGGGTCAAGGCGAGGATAATTGGCACAGAAGGCAAGGCGAAGGAGTACATGGAGTCTGTGAGCGGCGCAGACATAGCAGTTTTAGGAAGCAATATAAGCATAATCGGAAAGATAGACGACATAAGGGCCGCAGAGGCCGCTATAAAGATACTGATAGGCGGAGGCACGCACCGCACCGCCTACAAGATCATGGAGAAGGAAAAATCAAAATAAGGGGTGGGCAAATGGCAGAGGTAAAAGACGCAGATACAATATTCAAGGAGCTAAAGACGCACTCAATATCCGAGTTCTTCAGGAAGAACAGCCAGATGCTCGGCTATTCGGGCCAGGTCAGGTCCCTTACCACTGTTGTGCACGAGTATGTTACGAACTCACTGGACGCTACGGAAGAGGCAGGCATACTGCCCGAGATAACTGTTGAGGTAAGGGAGATATCTGAGGGAAAGTACCTAGTCAGGAACACCGACAACGGTCCGGGAATACCCCAGAAGATGATGGGGAGGGTCCTTGCGACAGTGCTTTCCGGCACCAAATTCCACAGGTACATACAGCAGAGGGGGCAGCAGGGCATCGGGGGTTCAGGATGCACATTATTCTCTCTAATAACCACCGGAAAGCCAATACACATAAAGTCAGGGACGGGGAGGTCCGCCTACGAATGCGACCTCACAATAGACATAAAATCAAACAAGCCGCTCATATCAAACATGGCAGAGATAGGCAACGAATTCAAGGGGCTTGAGATACGCGGCGAATTTGGCGAGGTAAAATACGAAGAGAGCGACCACGGCGTCTATGAGTACCTGAGACGAACCGCCCTCTCAAACCCGCACGCCACCATACACCTAATAAATCCTGATGGAAAAGAGTTCAATTTCGTAAGGTCTGTATCCGAGATGCCTGAACGCGCAAAGCCCTCAAGGCCCCACCCGCTCGGAGTTTCAACCAACGACCTCCTGGAGTTCGCACACAACAGCGAGGGCAAGAAGATATCATTATTCCTGGCTGACACTTTCTCGAGGATGAGCCAGTCAAAGGTCGATGAGATTGCAGGCATGGTGCCTGATGTCGATTTTGAAGCAAATCCGCATGACCTTAAATGGGACGATGCGGAGAAGATAGTCAAGGCGTTCAGGGGCATGAAATGGATGGCGCCGGATCTTGACACCCTGTCAAAGATAGGTGAAGAGCAGATAAAGGCGACGATCAAGAACATACTCAACCCCACCTTCACGAGCGTCGTGGAGAGGAGGCCGAAGGTTTTCAGGGGCGGCATACCTTTCGTGGTAGAGGCAGGAATAGCGTACGGAGGCAATGCCGGAAAGGCTTCCGATGGCGCTTCTTCAAAGGGCGTACTTATACGGTTTGCAAACAAGGTGCCCCTTCTATTCGACGGTTCAGTATGTGCCATAAGCTCAGCCGTAAACGGCATGGACTGGAAGAGGTATGGGATAAAGGATTTCAATTCCGAGCCAGTGAGCGTCCTTGTAAATGTCTCAAGCGTTTACATATCCTTCTCCGGGGTAGGCAAGCAGGCCATAGCCCAGGAGCCTGAGATAATAGAAGAGATAAAGCTTGCCGTCATGGACTGTGCGAGAGGATTACAGAGGTACATGAGCGGGGAGAGGAACAAGTCCATACAGGCCTCAAAGTACAATACCATAATGCGCTATGTGAACCAGCTCTCAATGAACCTCAGCGAGATGACCGGAGTAAAATACGAAAAGATAGAGAAGGACCTCAAGGGCATAGTCGATAAGAGATACAAGAAGCTGGTTGAGGCAGAGGCCAAGGCAAACATGGAGTCCGAATCCTCCGAGCAGGCAAGTTCAAGCTCTCAGGAGCAGGAGGAGGCAGAGGAGCAGGAATAACGCAGTCTTGCGCATCAAAAGTTATCGATGGGTAATCCTGCGTTTAACAGGGTTGTATTATAAACTTTCAGTCCCTGATCAGTTGCGCCCTTTCAGTGCTTGAGCTCTTCAAGGTGGCCCATGTCTATGAGCTTGATCTGCCCGAACCTTATGGCCATCTTCATAATCTCGGCATCGTTACCGTATGCCGCGTACAGCTTATCAAGGAACGTCTGCCTCTTCTCCTCATTCAGAAAGGCGAGGAACATCCTGCCTCCCTGCTTTACCACTATGTCCTTCATCCTCATGCCTTCGCTGTATATCTTGATGAAGTTGTTCACCGACTTGTTGGTTATTATCATGTCAACGTCGCTGGTGGCGTCGAGCTCGGTGAAAAGCATTGCGTTTGAGACGCAGAAGTCCCTGAGCCTCCTGTATATGACAAGGTACTCTATGCTGTGGTTTGCCTGCTCGGTCCATTTCTTCAGCGCGTAGTAGTCCCCTGCCTCCTCAACCACGCCCTGCACCATAAGCCTGTCAAGCAGTGCATATGTCGTCCTTGCAGTGACTGCCACTTTCATGTTTCCATACTTCACGTAGTTGCCTATCCCGTTCTTAATCTCGTCAACTGTCAGCGGCATATTCTTCCAGTGGTAGTAAAGGTTGACCTTGTCGAACACGTTCACAATGGTCTCGGCGCTCTCCTTTATTGTCTGCCTCTGTACAGGCTTTATGTCTGGCACGTCTATGTAATACTCGTCTATGTCAGGAGGCACCAGCACCTTGATTATGGCAGCTATTATCACTGCCTCTATCGCAACCTCAATGTAAAATGGAGGTATCTTTATTCCCTGGCTTTGGTAGGAGTATGGTATGTCGAATGAGCTCCCCAGGAGCGTTATGTTGAAAGTCTTCTGGCCGTAGCTCACTGCGGTGCCCTTTGGCAGGGTGTATCCTATATCGCCTCCCTGGACGTATCCCGTGCTGTTGTAAGCCCCATTGAGGTTTACAGAATACGGAACTCCTGTTATCGGCTCGCCGTTGCTGAGCGCCAGGAAAGAGAATGTGTCATTCTTGAAGTCGAGCCTTGTCGGGGTGACGTTTATTCCCGCAACGTAAAACATCGACCTGGCGTACTGCCTGCCGTTCTGGTCCGTGAGGTTTGCGAAGTAGTACCCCTGCGGCAGTACGAACGAGTAGTAAAGGTACACCTGGCTGGGGCCCATCTGCCCGAACCTTATCACCTGATCCTGCAGCGGCGTAAGGTTTGCATTGTAAAGCTGGGCATATGCTATTGTCACCTTCCCTGAAGTGTTGTATATCTGCCCTGCAACCTGCGAAGACACCCCAATACCAACAACAGGTGGCATGCTGAGACTTCCCTCAAGGTTAAGCGTTGCAGGCGCAGGCGTCTCGTACTGCGAGAATGAATTATTGTTGCTAATCATGAGCCTAAGTATGGGATAGGCATCATTGATGTTGAGCATGGCGCCCGGGCCGTTCTGGACCACCTGGTTTAGCGTGAACACCGTGAAGTTTGATGAGATGTAATTTGCGCCAGGCAGGGCCACGCTCCCGTTTGCTATCGGCTGGATCCAGAAAGCAGAGGAGAGCACTTTTGCTATATCCCCTGCAAGAAGCGTGTCGTTGTTGGACCACCCTGTCGATGGGTAGTTGCTCAGGGCGACCATCGCGCCCTGCTTGCCTACGTTCACTGCCGAGGCTGTCCCGTAGGACTCCCCGAAGAGGAACGTGAACGTGGCGTTATTCAGGTAGAGCACATTTGCAGTCAGGTTTACTGTTATACTGCTTGTGTTGGCCACCCTGTCCACTGCCGCTATTGTCTGCGGGGAATTCTGCACTGCCTGCCCGCTGCACGAGACCGACCTGGAGAAGTTCCTTCCGACATACATTATCACGTCCCCCTGCTCAAGCAGCGATACAAGCGTGGAGTTGGTGTACTTAGGGCATAGGTCGGTGTATGACACATCCGGCATAAGCTCCTCAGGGAAGAGCCCTGAGGGTATTATTATTATGGAACCTTGGGGGATGTTGTCTATATTGTTTATGTTGACATAGGCGAGGCTTGACCTGTTCTGCAGGAGGCCATACTGCGAGAGGGAGGATGACAGCGCCGTGTAGAGGCTGGACCCTACGAAACAGTTTATGCAGTAGTTCTGCACGTTGAGCAGATAGATCCTGCGCAGCGGATTTGCAGTGTATACCGTGAGCTGCGCAGTTACATTTGTGGAGTTGTACGCAAAGTACCTTCCGTTAGCATACTCTATTATGTATTTCGAATTGTTGTAAAGAAGCGCTCCGTTGGACGATATGTGAATGCCTCCATGTACCTGCCCAGATATTGTGGGGGGAGGTGCAGCTGCCTCTACGGATGATATGGCAGACCTCACATACAGCACGAGCACTATGATTGCTATTATAAATACCACTGCGAAAGTCAGCGCAAGGCGCATCACCCCCTTCCTTGCACCTTTCGGCACCTGTGGCTTGAACATGTCCTCTACGGCACCGCTCTCTTCCTGCGCAGGGGACTTTCCTTTTCCTAGTGGCGTCATTTCTGTCCTTCACCTGCCACGTTTCTCTTCAGAACGTACTTCGCCACGAGAGTCGAGAGCATCTTCGACATCTTGTTCTGTCCCTTCCCCTTGACAGACTTCTTGACCATGTAAAGCCTGACGTTGTTGAACTTCTTGTTTACTATGACATCGTATGCCATCAGACCACCATTACAACTTTGCCTCTATGTATCCCAGGGAGACCATCTTGTCCAGCACCTGCTCTACCCTTGTGGGTGCAACTTCATATGCCTTCCCGAAGGCTATCACATCTATGGAGTTTCCATGGACCTGTATCCATTCCTCGACAAGGGCCATCAGGGACTCGTCGCTGTACTTGCGCAGGGTCTCGACCTCGGTCTTGAACTTCTTGTTCTCCTCAGTGAGCTGCGCGGACTGTATCGTCAGATTCCTATTCGATGCCGCCAGCTCCACGTTCAGCCTCCTAAGCTCCCTGTATTCGGAAAGGAGGGACTCGTACCTGTTGTATATTGTCGTGTAGTTCTGCGAGAGACCGGATGTGATGTTCTCAATGACCGAGTCAACGTACTGCAGGAATTTCGAGGTGTTCACAGTATAGTTTGCGGCCACCATGGAAAGGACTCCGGAGAGGTTCTTCAGGATCGCGGCCCTTCTAAGGTTCAGGCTAGAATCAGGGGGATATGAATAGGTAACAACAGTACTGGACGGCTTGAACGTTATTATGTGGAAGAGGTACGGCCGTTTGTTTATGCTCCTGGACTCTACCCTGACCAGGTTTATCTCGTCGCTCTCAGCATTTATCAGGTAGAACGGTATTTTGGAAAGCTGCGCCCTCAGGTTATCCATGGTACCTACGAGCTTAGCGTCTATGCTGAATTCTTCAATCTTAGGCTGGAAAGCGGTACTCAGCTGGCTCTGGTCCGTCTGCTCAGGCACATGATCACGATAGAATATTAACCTGAAGCATATTTATTTATTGTGCTGCCTTGCCTTCCTTCTCCCACCCGCCTTCGTTTCTTCATACCTGAGCGTGGGCATGTAGTTCAGAAGCGATATGAGGTATAGCGCGGCTATCACTATTATGCCCATGGCAAGCGTTCCGAGGCTGAATGATACCAGAAGCCCGAGCACAAGGAAGATCACGCCTATGCCCACATATATCATGCGCCTTGAGACGAATCTGTCCCTGTTCTTCTTATATGCGGCAAAATCCTCCTTGCATACGACAAGCCTGTTTCCCTGCTCGTTGTTGGTGACGTTCCTCTTGAACCACCTTATGGCGTATATGACCCTGTCCTCCTCAACAGGTATGCCTGCCTTCTTCTTTCCGCATATTATGCAATAGGTAGTTTCCATAGAATCACTCCAGGTTCAGGTCGACCAGCCTGCCGAATGTCGACCTTATCCTGTCCTCCTCAAGTATGTCGAAGAGGTTGGATATGGTTATGTCATCAATGCCCAGCCTCCTGAACACGTTGGATATCTCGTTCTGCTTCAGCCCCAGCTTCTGTAGCTGCTCTGCGAAAGCCAGCGCGTTCATGTGCTTGTACGACTTGTCCATCTGCGTTATAAGCATGTCTATGTTCTTCTCGCTGATCTTGAAGCCCGAAAGGAGCTTCTTGAACTCTATTTTCGTTATGGTGAATGTCGCTCCCATCAAATCTACGTCTTGGTGTAGGAGAATGACCTGCCTATTATGCTGTCAGGTATTCCCATGTTCCTGAGTAGGGATATTATCGCCTCGTTGCTTATGTTCTTCTCTGCCAGTATCTTGATGAACTCCTTGAGGTCCACTATCCTGTTCCTCTTGTCCAGCTCCTTTATTATCGACTCTATCAGGTCGGTGCTTACGTTAGATTCCACGAGCTTAGAATTGAGCAGCAGCTTCTCGAAGAGGAATTCCTTTGGTATGGTCTGGTCCCTGAGTTCTGCATCGTTTGCTATGTCTGCAAGCGTTATTGTGTAAGAGTCCAGCGGCACCTCCCCAACTATCCTGTTTATTATGAAGACCGAAGGGAATTGCACTGATGTCTGGAAGGACATGTCCACTGCCGCCTCACCGACTCCCAGCTTGTTTATCTCCCCCCTTATGAACTGCGAGAAGTTTAGCGACCCCTGCAGGTAGTCCACGAACCTCTGGAACTTTATCCTGAGTATGATATTGGTGCCCACATTCGAGAATATTGCCTCGTTTATATCTGTTGGATTCTGCGATGCGACTATGAGCCCGAACTGGTACTTCCTTCCCTCCCTGACTATGGTTATCGCATCGCTCCTCTCGTCGCTTGCGACCTTCCATGCCTCGTCCAGCACAACTATCGTCCTGAGCCCCTTAGCCGCGCTCCATCCCTCCGCCCTCATCTTCTCCTTGAGCGTCTGCAGTATGAAAAGCGCTGCAAGGGCCCTGAACTTCTCGTCAGGCAGTGCCGATAGGTCTATATCCACAAGCCCTGAGCTTATGAGCTTGCCCATGTCTATCGTAGACTTCTTGGCGAAGAAGTCCTGGCCCTCCCTTGAGAACTGTCTCAGCCGGTATATCGCATTCTCCAGCTCTGCAGGGTATTGGTATGTCCCCTCCTGTAGCTTCTCCTCCAACAGCCTTGAGACGTCTTTTAGCGTAGGTGCATCCTTACCTGCCGGGGCTATCCCAGTGAGCGCAAAGCCTGCGTTTATGTATGCCTGTTCTATGGCCTCTGCAGTAAGCCTCCTCTGCTCAGGGAAGTCAGATATGTCTGAGATTATATCAAGCGAAGTCATTATCTGCTTGGATCTGTCTATCGGCTTCATGCCTCCTAGGTCCATCATGTTCAGGCTGTCCCCCTTTCCAAGCGATACCACTATGCCTCCGCTCTGCTTTACCCATGCCTTGTATTCTCCTGCCCAGTCCACTATGAGGGCACTGGTGCCCCAAACGTAGCTTGCCCTAAGGAGGAAGGTCTTGACCAGGAATGACTTTCCGGAACCTGTTATGCCCACAACAGATATGTGTGGGTTGGTGAGCGTGGAGAATGTCCATGCGAACGGGACCTGGAACCTCCTGGTGGTCCCTATGAATATGGAATTGGCAAGGTCGTTGAGTATGTATTCATATGGGGGTTCTGGGAGCCTGCTAAGGAATACCCTCTTGGCTATCTCGTTTGACATGATTTTTTGTATTTTTATCAATCCCATATTATCACGTCTGCTGCTGGAACTGCCTTCTCACATCGTCAAGCCCAGGTATCATGTAGTTCATCCTGTGCAGCAGGTACAGTTCCCTTCCGTAAATCCTCACTATGCTCAGGTCGAAGACATTCATTACGGTTGTAAGCTCTGCAAGCTGCTTGGAAAGCGCATCGCGCGCATCCTTCTCGCTTATTCCCACTGCCGTGGATTCTATATACATCATGCTGTTCACGGGCTTCTCCCCTCCCCCAAGCCTGTCTATCCTTGCCTGCACCACCCTTATCTGCCTCTGCAGTGCCTCAAGCCCCATGGTGTTAGGTGTGCCTGAAGACATCTCCCTGGAGTACTGGAACTCGTAAAGCCCCCTCTTGGTCTCCAGCTCGTCCCTGTATTGCTGTATGTCCTCCGCTGCAGATACAAGGTGGAACTTGAATGGGAAGTGAATGTTCATTGTCGCCTTCTCCCACCTCTCCGGGGCGAGTATCAGGAGACCCTGGTCCTCACCAACAGATTCTGCCGCAAACACGTAATTGTAGATATTTGCAGTGAGGAAGCCTGTGGCGTAGTACACGCCATTCACGTACTTTACCACGGCGTCCTGATCAGGCGGAATCATGTGATTCTTGAATGGTATTGTGTTTATTTTGAAGAGCCTGGTTATCGCTGGAAATACCAGATAGTCCGCGAATGAAAGAAGGAGCACTATTATGGCCGCGAGCAGTGCTATGCCTATCATGACGAACGTGAATATACCAAAGCTCGCAGAGTTTGCAACTACAAATATTATTATGACTCCAGAGATTGCGAGATGTATTATCGTATTCTGATCCATTGTCAAGCACCTTATCTTGTCACTTTCATGAAGTCCTCCGCAGCAGAAGAGGGTATTAAGGATTCTGGCTCTATGAAGAGCATCATGTCATCCCCGCTTACTACGGAAGCCGGCACTCCGAGTGTGGCACTAAGCCCTGAAGCCACCTGCTCCGCCTTTATCGTTGCAAGGTTCACTGCCTGGTCCTCCGTCTCTCCCATTGCCGTGACTGTTACGTACGCTATCTGCGACTCCGAATTAGCTTTTGATATGTTGTCCAGAAGGTTGTGCCACATGTTCAGCTCTCCCTTCACCCTGTCAAGCTCTGCCTTAGAGGCCTCCTTGTTTGAAGTCACCGTATTGTACCTGTCCTCCACTATGTTGAGCTTCTCAGTGACAACCCTGACATACTCGTCCTTGTTGATTATGTGCAGCTGCGATGACATCCGTATCGGAGCATTGCTTATCGATATTGCCCTTGAGAAGACGGTGGAGAAATTGAATTTTTCCTCATCACTCATCTCTGTAGAGGATTTGTACACTGGTATCTTGATGTAGGATGTTGCGTATACCTCCTTCCCGGGCCGTACTATTATCGCCTTTCCGTTCGACGCCACGTAAAACGGGTCGTTAGTATCCAGGACAAGGGTTCTGCCCTTCATGTGTAGTATCGGATCTATTAAATATGCATAGTCCTTCACTGCAAATGCCAGTACAGCCAGTATGAGCGCAATGATGTCAAGCAGCATGCTCACTGGTGCAAGCGTCGGAGCGGCATAGCCTCCGAATACGGCAAGCAGCACCCCTACTCCTGCAAGAGCAATAAACGCAATGCGTTCCCTTCCGCTTTCCAAACTGGCACCAATGACTAGATATAACTTGATGACTTATGCTTTTATATGTAACGTTGCTGTGTTCAATGAATAAGCTAGACTAGGCATTAAACACGCAGTTGCTATGCGTATGCAAAGCCTAAGGCAGACATTGCCACGGTTTGTAGCAAAAGCATATATCCTTTTTTGCCAAAAAACACACGGGCAGGGTATGCAAGATGTGGCGTACAAAACGGTCAGTAGCAAATGACCCAAATACTGCTGCAGACACTCTACGGGCATTGAGCACGGGTTCTCGGTCAGTGCGATGGAGAGTCGCAAGCAATCGCAATACACCTTCAGATGTTTTACGAGCATTGGGTAGAGACTCTTCCATGCTGATCAGATATATAGTCGCAGAGAACCCCAACACAGACCCAGCCACCATGCGTGCATTAAGTTCGTACTCTGATTTCAATGTAAAACGGGCGGTCGCAGCGAATCCAAACACACCTTCATAGATACGTCAGTCACTACAGCAACAGATAGAAGCCGAAAAAGAAAGGCTAAGAAAAGAAGAAGAAATGGCACAAGCTGCCAGGAGTATCATAGGCAAAACTACGAACCACCTAGCGATTTTTTGCCCCGCTACTAATTTCCCAATGAAATACGGGGTACCCATTGGCCAAACTTGCGATCCAACGCAAATAACTATAGCTACTGCCACATTATTATTTGGTCTTCTAAACTCTATTCATGGTGACATCCTCCCGCGACTGAATGTCGTGGGCTTCCAATGGTGCTTTTTGATTG
>CAZLPL010000019.1:5132-12406 GCA_964561405.1 Microcaldota archaeon | reverse complement strand
CGTTCGACCTCACATCATTGCAGCTTGAAGCCAACAGAGTCTTCAAGATAGACCCATCGCGCACTCTTGCCATAGCGCAGTCCCTTTACGAGCGTTCATATATCTCATACCCTAGGACTTCATCGCAGAAACTGCCAGCTACCCTAAACCTCCCAAAGATAATCTCGACGCTTGCAAAGATCAGTGACTACACCGAGATAGCACAGCGTCTTATAAGGGAGTCAAGATACCGCCCTGCTGAAGGGGCAAAGGAGGATGAGGCCCATCCCGCAATATACCCTACCGGGGAGAATCCAGTCAACGTCTCCGGTGAGGAGAGACAGGTATACGACCTTATAGCCCGCAGGTTCTTGGCGTGCTTTGGCGATTATGCAAAGCTTGAGGATAAGAAAGTCGCCCTCGATGTCAGTGGGGACGAGTATCGCGCCAACGGTGATACGATCAAGAGCAACGGGTGGCTGGAGTTCTACAAGTACTACTCCCCCAAGACGCTCTCACTTCCCAGCTTCGAATCCGGGAGCAGTGTGAAGCCTGAAAAGATAGACCTCAAGAGCTTAAAGACGCTGCCGCCAAGGAGATACACCAAGGCGTCTCTAATTTCATACTTGGAATCTCATGACCTGGGCACAAAGGCGACGCGCTCTGAGATAATAGATACGCTATTCAAGAGGGACTACATAAAGGGGTCCAGCATAGAGGTCACAGGGTTCGGCATGGCCGTGTACACCGCCCTGTCCACCTATTGCCCCCACATAGTAGACGAGGATCTCACCAGGAAGCTTGAGGAAGACATGTCAAAGATAGAGAAAGGCGAAGCCACAAGGTCCGGAGTAATAGATGAAGGAAAGAGGATAATACGCGAGCTTGTCGGCGATTTCAACAAGAACGAATCGGGCATCGGCGATGCCCTTCTAAAAGGTCTCAAGGAGAGCGAGAATGCCAACATACTTGGTCCATGCAAATCCTGTGGCGTGGGGAGCCTTGTCTTGAGGAGGTCAAAGGCGGGGAAGAGCTTTGTAGGCTGCACGAACTGGCCAAAGTGCACTGCCACTTATTCTGTGCCGCAGTATGCAAAGATAGTGCCAAAAGGCAAGATATGTCCTCTCTGCAATACTCCAATAGTCAAGGTTTTCAGGAAAGGAAAGCGCCCATTCGAGATGGACCTGGACCCGAACTGCGAGAGCAAAAAGGACTGGGTTAAGAAGGATCCTGGGGCAGTGCAGGCGCAGGCAAAGCCCGTAACGAAAAAGGTGCCAGCTGCGCAGCAGAAGGCAACACCTACAGAGCCTTCTCCATCACCGGCAGAGGCAAAGCTGCCTGTCAAGGCGGCAAGGAAACCTCGCCTGAAGGCTGTGAAGAAGCCTGCACAGAAAAGGAAGAAGAAGGTTCCAGAAGAAAAATGAGATTATTCGGGAATGCAAGCCAATATATAAACCCAATCTGATTAAAATCGGCATGATAAAATGTACATATATCCATCGTTATACCGGAAGCTGAAGCGAGGTCCGCAAGTAATACTGCCCAAAGACATCGGCATGATAATCGCATTTTCAGGGATTAACCGCAACAGTGTGTGCATAGATGCTGGAACAGGAAGCGGGTGGCTCGCCGTCAGCCTTGCCCGCATCTGCAAGCACGTCTACAGCTACGACCTGCGCGATGACTTCCTTGCGATAGCGGAGAAGAACCGGCAGATACTGGGCCTGGACAACCTTACACTGACCAAAGGCGATGTTTCCAAGCGCATAGCAGAGACCGATGCAGATCTTGTGACCCTTGACCTTCCCTCTTCCGAAAAGGCGCTAAGGAACGCAAAGAAGGCCCTTAAGCCCGGCGGAGTCGTGGTAGGATACCTTCCACACACGGAGCAGGCGAAGAAGTTCGTACTGAAGATGGAGAGCCTTGGTTTCGGTGACATATACTCGATAGAGGCCATAGTGAGGGATATGCTGATAAGAAAGGAGGGTGTGCGCCCTTCCACAAAGGGCATCTGGCACACTGCGTATCTTGTCTTTGGAAGGAAGCCGCAGTGAAATTGGCGCAACAATGCCACAGGCCGCACAATTCAAATCAGAATTTAAACCTTTCCCAGCTAAATATGCTAGTTGCATAAACTTTCTGTTCTTAATGTGATTAGTTGCTCCAAGACATTTCAAAAAGGCTGCTCACCCGCGAAAACATCATGGCATTGGCAATAATCCTGGTGCTGATGGTGATAGCAGTATATCTGCGCTCCACGATGCTGAAGTTCTATGGGTTCTACGAACCTGACGGCTTCTACTACTTTTCAGTCATACGCGCCGCAGTAAGCAATGGCCTCAGAGTCCCTAACATACTAAGCATATCTGGATGGCCGAGCCACCAGCCTGTCACTGAGGCGCAGGGCATCTTCCTAATAACAATCTTGCCATATTCCATACTGCGCTTTTTCGGGGTGTCATATTACGATGTGATGCGCCTTGTGCCTGTTGCATTCGCCCTCATGGAGATGGCATGTGCATACATAATATCCAGGTACCTCAGCAAGGACAAGCTTCTCGGTTTCCTGTCCATGGCTTTCGTAGGGCTGAGCATGGGCAACGCAGCAAGGACAAGCGCCCTGATATACAGGGGAGACTCATTCGTCACTCTCTTCCTAATGGTCGCGCTCATACTCTTCATCGCGGTCTTCAAGGAAGAGAATCGTTCGAAGAAACTCGTACTGGCGCTCCTAGCCGGCATAGCCCTCGCCACAGCAAACATGTCATGGAACGGATCACCATTTGCAGACATGACTTTTGTATTCTCATTCCTGATAATAGTTGCACTCTCATTCATTCTGCGTAAGGAGCGCATTCTAAATGACTCAAAATACATACTGCTAGCCATATTGACCTGGTACGTGACCGCGCTCATGGTGCACGCAATGGGGTTCATAGAAGGGCAGCAGTTCGTGGATCCAACATTCATACCCGTATTAATATCGATATCCGCATTCTGGGCAGTTGCCTCATATGCAACCGAAAGGATCGGATCGATACCCTTCCTAAGGGGCGGGGCATCAAGACTTTTTGCTCTCATACTGGTTCTTGTGTTAGGTATAGGGCTCTTCACTGTTGCAGAGCCATCCATAGTCTACAACGTGTTTATAGGCAACGGCTTTGTAACTTCCCCAGGATCCTTCGGCACCACCATCCAAGAGCTGCAGCCTCCTACCGGTTCGTTCCTTTACACAAGCTTCGGAGTAAATCTGTTCACCACTCCTCCAACGATATTAATGTTCCTGTCGCAGTACCTTCTGGGCTCACAGAACGTGCTCTGGACATCATACGTGGGGGTCATGGGCATAATACTACTGTTCTTGGCCTTCCTTCCATATCTTTTCATGCAGGTCTATGACTCCGGGGGTTTCCTGTCCGGAAATGCGAGACTAAGACTGGACCTTGACGTCACCATGGCAGTAATCATTGCGTACTTCATCCTCACGGCATACCTCCAGATGCATGCAATAAGGTTCAATTCCCTAGTTTCAATTCCACTGGCGATCATAAGTGCATATACGATATACTGGCTGATATCATTCGCAAAGGGTGCTAAATCTGGCAGAGCTCTAGTGTTCGTGGCATTCACCACGCTGTTCGTCGTATCCCTTGTAATGCTCGTATACTTTGCATTCCAGATGCTGCTTCCTGAAATAATGTTTGGAATAGGCATAATTGCTGGGATAGCCTGCACCTACCTGTACGCATCGCCCAGACCAGGGATGGAGGACAAGCATTACGCCACCCTGGTATATGCACTAGGTGCCATATTCCTTATCGCATTCTTTGCAGTACTTCTTACCTATGACAATATCTATTCCCAGAGCCTTTCCCAGGCTGACAGCATAAACCCTTCATTCCTAGGCGCATTGCAGTGGCTGAAGGCAAATTCGCCAAGCAACAGCGTTGTGCTCACGCTATGGCCTGACGGTTCTGTCGTTGAAGGGGTTGCAAACAGGACAAGTGTGACCGACAGCGTCGGATCACAGAACGGCACAAAGATGACCCCGTTCGCTGCATGGCTCCTAAACAGTTCTTCAGATCCATCATTCCTAACCTCCCGTATTACCGGAAAGCCCAACTACCTTCTGGTCAGGTCTACTTGGCTAATAGAGACCCAGGGCATATACACGGAGGCAAACATCACTGCCAACCAGACGCTTTTCGGATACCTTCCGTTCACTGAGTTCGAAGAATCCCAGATAAATGCCACGACAAAGCAGCTCACGTTCAGATACACGCCATCAGGATATCCTTACGCGGCCATAAATCTCAAGGCAACAGCAAATGCAAGCCAGGACTCCGTGTTCGGATATGTGCAGCAGAGCCCTACACAGACATCACCGTTCTCTACAGTCGGGTTCTACAACCAGGCAAACGGCAATTACACGCTCGTACAGCAGCAATCAAACGCTTCAAACGGCGAGACCATGGTGGTGGTCACAAGCCCTGTTCCAAGGCCTACATTCTTCCTCAACATAACCGGAGCATATCTCTTCGCTCCTGGACTAGGCAACAGCAACATGGTAAAATTCCTGTTCTTCTGCGGCTCCGCCTCCTGTGCATGGAACAACAATCAGTCCAGCATGAAGCTCGTTTATCAGAACACCGATACAAAGATATTCCAGATAAGCTACCGCTGAGCAGCAGGATTAAAAACTGGTTGCACCATAATCAATACCATGGACATCGCACCAAAGCCTGGTGGCCTTAGCAGCACAGCAAAATATGCGATAGCAGCAGCATTAGTGATACTTGTACTTCTTGCAGTATTCTTTTCAGTCCCTTCGCAAGGCCCAATCCCATCGACAACACAAGAGACCGGGCCTACGACTTCAGTATCGAGTACAAACGCAAGCAATCCCGCAAGCAGCACTCCTACAATATCCATCCCTCCCACATACGCGCACGTGCAGCTATACTGCATAGGCGGCACAAATTCCTCAGGTGCCGTGTCTTCAAGCTATTTCACTAATATATACAACAACACCCCTGGCATAAACTTCTGGGAGCCAGCCACCCCGTATCCACTTGCTGTGCAGTTAGCTTCATGCACAAGCTACGATAATACTATGTACTGCATAGGTGGACAGTATCCTGATATGAACCAGACGCTCCAGGCCACCAACGCCACATATTATTCCACCATGGTCCAATTCGGGAACACTACGTGGAATGCATCAACCCCGTATCCTGACGCTGTGCGTGCGGCTTCATGCGTAACCTACCTGGGATATGTATACTGCATAGGTGGGGCGAACAACACAGGCTATCCTGTATCTTCCAATTATTATGCCCCGATAAACTCTTCAGGCATAGGCAACTGGACGCCTACTGCACCCTATCCTGCGAACGTGTACTTCCAATCCTGTACAACGTATGCCGGATATGTATACTGTGTGGGCGGATGGCCTGCCCCTAGCAACGTGCTGGAAGACATGCATCTGCAGCCTGTATCATTAGTATATTATGCACAGCTCACTCCAAGCGGCATATCAGGATGGCAGCAGACCACGCCATATCCATATAATGTGTCAAACACTGCATGCACTGCGTGGGACGGATATCTGTATTGCGTTGGTGGGGATCCTTCATCAGGGGCAAACCTCTCATACCTTGCCCCCATACTAAATCAGGGCATAGGGTTGTGGCTTCCAACCTCCACATTCCCGTTGAACACACGCCAACCCAGCGAGTGCCTTACCAAATATGGGAACATATACTGCATAGGCGCATCCAATAACGTGACCCTCGGTGCGGGTAGCGTCTATTCTTCGCCGCTCAACATCACCGGAGCGTTCAAGTGGCAGCTTCAGATTCCTTACTACGCGCCCACAAGCCTTCCTTCATGCATAGTTGGGTGACTCGCCTTTTTTCAGGCGCGGCATGGCCTGTTGCGAATGCCGCGCAATTACTGATAGAGGGCGTATACCTGGCCTTTTGCCATCAAGGCATCTATTTAAATATTAGGAATTATATTATTAAGGATATAATTGACATTGGGTTTGCCGATGCAAAAAAATAGCCTCTTGCTAATATCAGTGCTGCTGCTATATGCATATTTTGCAATGCCTGCATATGCGGGAACTTCCTCATTGACTATACCTACCACGTATTCCGGCTTTCCAGGCGCATCATCCATAGGCAAGCCTGTATCCCAAGGCAGTTACCCTCTCTCAAGCGCTGCAGATGTGTTCAAATACAACATGCAGAATGGGCTGTACCTGATAACCTGCCCAAGCTCTCCACAGCTTCCACATCCTGGCAACGCCCAGCTTTTCTACACCCAATCTGCTGCATATGGTGACTGGTACGTCGCAGGTGATGCCTGCCAAGCGCCTTCTGGGGCTTCCCATCTGCCCATAAAGCTTACACTATCGAACGAACCTTCCACGTCAGGCACTTCGGAGTTTTCTGTCAATCTAAATTTATCCGGAGCTGCACTACTTACGCTCTCAGACATCGGCTATTCCCCACAAATCCCGACGAGTACGGGCAATGTGGTATCTACTGCATTCAATACCAAGACATACCTATTCGGGTCCGTACCAACAGGAGAACAGCAGGGGCTCTGGACATGGAATGGCCTTTATGTAGACATGAACAAGCTCAACTCACTGTACCAAAGCGGAAGCCCTCTCATAGCCACGTCTTCACAGTCATCCTCATTTAGCAACGCCACATGCTCCTACACATTCACTCTCAATTCAAGGGCCACTCTCCTTTCAATCAACAGCCTCCAGCTCCCATTCCCTGTTTCAAACGGAAAGTCACGCGTAAATACCAACATACTTCCTTACCTGGTATACAATGCCAACATAACCAACCCGCTGACATCAAACGATTTCAACACAAAAGTGTCGTATGAGGTATACAGCCCAAGCCATTACGCCTCGCCGCAGGGAAACATCGATCCATTCTCGATAAATTCAATGTCCATGCTCTTCGGCAACTACACTGGATCAAGCCTAACATACTTCTCTTACGGTGGTGTTGGGACTGACACTTCTAGTGCAAACAATGCCATAGGCATCACGCAGACATACCTCCAATCCGTTCCAGGTACCGGAGGTGGCTTCGGAAGCTGCCCCAACAAGGACTTCTACGGGCAGTCTACCACACTCACACTGCAGCAAGTGGTGGACTGTGGAATAGGCGCAGGCTTCAGTGGCCCGCTGCTTATAACTTTCGTTTCTATGGCTTACCAAGAAAGCAACTTCAATCCAGCAGCGATAGAGCCAGGACCACATGCAG
>CAZLPL010000019.1:0-5122 GCA_964561405.1 Microcaldota archaeon | reverse complement strand
TGCGCATTCCCTGTGAGTGGGTACAATCCAAATTCATGTTCAACCTACAATGGCAACTGGGGAAGCATATACTTCAATCCGCAGTGCGCGTTCCAGTGGGCAAAGGCATATTACGATTCAAACGGCTATGCATTCTGGGGTAGCTATCTTTCCGGAGACTATTGCAAATGGGCTCCCAACGGCTTCTTGGGCACGGGCTCTGTTACCTGCTCAGGCAACAACCAGAATCAAGCCAACCTTCCATGGTCCACAGTATGCCCTAACAACGTATGCAAAAGCTCTGGCGGCGGAGGGGGTGGGGGCGGCAGCCCAGGTTCGGGATATGCATATCCTGTAGGTAAAGGGTGCACCTTTGCAAGAATAGACCAGGGCGTTGACTGGACAGGCGCATGCCCTCTTTATGCGGTGGGTTCGGGCACTGTCACCATAGCCGATACCACACCTACCCAAAGTGGCTGGCCACCTTATCCAGATGGGACCTTCATAGACATAAAGCTCGACAACCCGCTGCCTGTGGACCAGCTAGTCAAGGAATTTTACCCTGGATATACTGCATGTGCAACTCCAACCAACAGGGAATACGTATACTACGCAGAAACTATCAATCCAAAAGTGTCGCTTGGTGAGCATGTGAGTGCAGGGCAGGTGATAGGATACGCCGTACCAAATCTAAATGGACAGCCTGGCGTGGGGATAGAACTCGGCTGGGGCAATCCGTCGGGAAATATCGACAACACCCTATACCAATGGGTAACCTGCAATGACTATCTACGTTCCCCTTACAACAATGCAGGTGCAACTCCCCAGGGTCAGGACTTCTACAACTTCATAAATGGCCTTAGCTCGCAGGGCACCACTCCGACATCCGTATTGGAGGCGAACACCATAAACATAGACCCAGGCTCCATAGCATCCATACCTAGCGGATATGTGTTCACAATAGGAAATGATACCTCTGTTCCAGCAACCTCCACCACATTCCTATTGGGTGGTCCTGCCTATCCAATAAACCTATACACGCTATATGCTGTGCCTAAGGGGGATTACAACTTTACAGGGTATACTCCAAACACCGTGCAGCAGGCATCGGATCAGGCAACATTCAATACCAATTGGAACGGCTACTGGAATAACACCATGTATGTGCAGAACAAGGCCTCTTTGTATGTGGTCAATGCAATACCTCTCTCAATGATAGCTTTGGATGCCAAAATACCGCAAACCGGAGTGGTATGCCAGCAGCTCTCATGCCCTGCAAGCCCCAATGGCAACTTCATCCCTATGAACATAACATCTGACTCTTCTGGAGATATATTCATGATAGGCACGGACCCTGTAGTCCCAGCAGAATTTATCATACGCATTACAAATGTTACCGGAGGCGGTAAGATACACTTCTCTTCTGAACCGCTGTGCCCTGCAAATACTGCATCCCAGATACCTTCCCAGGTCTGCAGCAACTGGTGGCCCGAGATAGCAGTATCGCCTAATGGCGCCCAGATATACCTTGCCAATCAGAACAGCGGATACATGCCAATATTCACAGGGCCAACCCTTGCCTACTCAACATCTATAAGTCTGGACTATAGCAATGACCAGGCGCTATATCCGCAAGGCGGCGGATTGCAGTCGCCTTCTTCTGCTCCGCCTGTGGCAAACGTAATAGACTACCTCCAATACGGTGGCCTGTACAACATAACGACGCAGTGCGGGGGGAGCGGCCAGGCGTCATGCACAGAAGCTGACAAGATAATGAAGAACATAATAAACCAAGAAAAGTATGATACGGGGGGATGGAATTCATCCACGTACGACATGCTTGACAAGGCCCAGTGGCCCAGCGGCAATCCCAACAGCAACTACCATCATCCTCTTGCAATACAGGATATCAATGGCTATTTGTACGTATTGGACTATTGGTCTGGTGTGATGGGGGAGATATGCACTGGCCCGATAGATCTCTTCGGACACCACTACTGTGGTTCAGGAAGCTCTGTCGGTGGCATAAAGGTAGGAATGCTCACACTGAGGATAATAAACTCCAGCGGTGTAGACATACCTATACAGCCTACGTATTACAATGACCTGTGGTACTGCAATAGCGTCTCAGTGTGCAATTATCTTACCAAGTACACTCAATCAAGCAGTGTCTTCTATCCTCCATTCGGATGGGTTATAACTGCAAATGTCTCGAGCAACCAGCCTGACCAGTCCGAGACGCCATACCAGTACGATGGCGGCGCCCCAGGGACAACCAGTGCGGGAGAAACATTGAACCTCTGCGGCGGCAATCCTACTCCACCTTCGGGTACTGCCCCATGCCTGCAGCCTGGAAGCAATTATCATGGGAGCTATCTGCCCATAGGCCCTGAACTTTCCACGGATCACTGCAACCATGCTGGCCTTGGCGTGTTTAGCGGATGTGAAATGTCCAAAATCACAGGCGCAAGCCTCTCGGTATCCTACAATGATACTGTAAGCATAGCAATACCTAATGCAAGTGCACATCCGCAATTGACTCAGGGATCCGGCAAAGGGAAGCGTGCCAACCTTAATTATGACGAGCTGATACTGGCACAGTTCCCTCCACAGAATTACACCAGGCAGATAGGTGGCAACAATCCACTCCCATTCAATCTTGGCACGAACTGGAGGTGCTATACAAGTGCAACGAGCGAGTCAGACAAGTATGGCGGCGCCTGCGCTGAAGACAAGGGGGTTGCAAACCTACTGCAGCCTACGTATCTTATGGCAAACCCATTCGAGTATGATGAGAACATAGGCTCATACAAGGCCCTCACCCTCCAGGAGGTCCTATCATCAAGCTTCAATCCTAGCTCTTCCGCCGCCACCAAGGCTGAAGGCATAAACAACCCACAGCTAGTAAGTGGCTTCAACCAACAGTTAAACAGCCAGTACTCCGGCAGCACCCAGGCTCCTGTAACCCCAACAAGGCTTTACAGCCAGTTGCAGGGCTATCTTCTTGAGCCTTACAGCTACACCTACTCAATGTCGTACTACCTGTCCAACATAGTGCCATCTTCAAGCAACCCTCCATCCTGCCCGTCCAACCCAAGCTCCAATCCTGCAGTAATGCCCGCGTCGGGCACATACTCCGTTTACAACTTCACCACTTCAAAGTTCACCAAATCTAACACGCAGAATGCAATAGTGGAGAGCGCCCCAACGTATGCTCAGTCTACAATAAACACCTCCCGCTATTACATTCCGCTTATAAACGCGATAATAGCTCCCCAGGAGCTGTATTACGACCTTCTCACAAACAGGATATTCGGAGACATCTACGTAAATGAGACTCTGGGCTCGCGCACAAATGCGCAGGCGGTAGTGAACTCTTCAGACCAGCTGAAGTATTCCCGTCTTGTGTACTCACAGGGTTCAAACCCTGGCTTTGAGGCAATAGGCACCACCCAGATAAAGCCTGCGTGCATAGGCCCATTGTGCAGCTCGCCACAGCTCACCGCGCCAAACATATTCAAGCTGGATAATAATTTCAGCACTCCAGCTCACAAGGGTGCTCCTGTCCTGGTGACGCTGTTCAATTGGTACAAGGTGCCGGTGTATGATAGCGGTCTCTACCTGGGCCTGAACGGCTCTTCGGGTGCCAAGAGCGTCTACGGATACCACCGTGTTATATTTGCATACAACGACCGGTTCAACAACACCCTCTACATGCCGCTTGACGTGGACATAGCTAATATAACCCAGATAAACTTGACAGTGGTCCCTATGGTCAGCCCTACCAATGCCAACCAGACTACCATCACGGTAAACGGCACGGCATACTGGGTACCACCATTCTCAACGCAGTCCATACCCCTGAAGAATGGCAAGGTCTATCTATACTATGATGCAAACCTCAACACCATAGGCTACAACGCCGTATACGACCCAGTTGCAGCCCAGACTTGCGCATTTTCCAATGCAACACAGCCGAAGAACTGCGACTTCGCAAATCCAGTATACAACGGCCTCCAGTCCAATCCTGCCGATCCGCAGTTCATAAATGCCAATGTAATAACCTATCACACTTCGTACAATTCAACAGGCAGCTGCTCTCCCCCTCCTAACAGCCTTCTGGCGCCTACATCGCAGCTCTACACCCTGTGCAATATATACAATAAGGGCCAGCCTGCAAGCTGCCCTGCATCAAGCATAGGCAACACCCAGTACTGCCTCCCGATATTCAACAACGGCACAGGGCTCTGCACATCGCAAGTCGGGCTTTTCTCCATAGCCACAACAAACTCGATGGGATACTTCAGCTCCAACATAGTGGCCTGCGGATACGGCCTGCACAACATAATAGCGCAGTACTATGGCACCCCTGCTCCAGAACCTATATACGCGCTCCAATCGCCCATAGGACTGGCAGCTGATCCTTCCGCGCCGGCGACCCAGTCGATATCATTCCAGACGTTCAATTATTCGTGGAGCCCGATCCAGGCGTCTGCAACTGCTGCAATAGGCACAATCCTTCTAAGCGTTGGAAATATCAGCGCCCTTATAGGAATACTTGTAATCGCTGCGCTGTTCATCACACTTGCCATGCTGAAGTCAAGGACGGCTTCTCATGCAACAGGGCACGTGCACAAAAATAAGAGATCTGCCAGACGCAAGTGAAGAAAGAGGACACGCTTGAATATGCAGTAAAGGATAAGGATGCATTAAAGCTGTAAACGCCAAAACTTTTGTAAAATCAAAAAACAAAACAAATAGGCTCGTTACTCTTCGTCAAAGTCTCCTTCATCTTCGTCGAATTCTTCTTCGTCGAAGTCATCGCTGTCTTCGTCTTCGTCGAAGTCTTCTTCATCTTCGCTTTCTTTCGCCATATTTATCCACCAAATACATTGCTGTATTCTAGCAACCTATTATTAGGAAATTATTTAAATATGCACGTTTTCCGTCTTTACAGTTCTATAAAGCTATATATTATTAATTGTCCGTAATGTATCTTATCCAGGGGCTCTTAGCTCAACGGTAGAGCGTCCGCTTTGCAAGGAAACTTTTGAAAAAGTTTCATCAAATCCAAAAAGGCGGAAGGCTGCGGGTCCGAATCCCGCAGAGTCCATATTTTGGCAGACCTCGACATGGTGCATTG
>CAZLPL010000018.1:0-12694 GCA_964561405.1 Microcaldota archaeon | reverse complement strand
GAGGACACTTTCTTCAGCCTAGAATCGGACCTCCACAACTACACGAGCCTTTACCTGCCGAAGGTGTACGCTTATGGCAATCCCATCTACACATTCACAGATCTTGTAAAGCAGCAGTGGAGATACAATTACGGGGACACGCAGTTCCTTCTATACTATCTGAAGCGGATCTGGAAGGGCCGCGAAGGGCACAGGAAGCAGTCATTGCTCTCTACCATAGACTATGTCACCCATGGCTTCGGTCTGAACTACGTATCAATAATACTAATTATGTTCACAATACTGTCTGCACTGGTCATATTCGCATCAGTTCCCCCGGCTCATATCTCAATATCCCAACTGCTAAGTGCCCAGTACATAGCCACTACCATGGAGATAATCGGAATCGGTACATTCATAATATCGGTGCTTGCGCCTGCCATACTGACCAAGATCCACTTCAAGTCCATAAAGAAAGGGCTTATGGTGTTCCTGCTGAACTTTGCACTCTCCTTCATAAGGACGAAGGCAGCCCTGGCAGCCTACCTGAATACGTACCCTACTTCGGCATGGTCAAAGGGCGAGAGAAGGACTCTGGGCTCAAAGGTTCTCATAACACTGAAAAACTCATTCTCTGAGGTTCTTTTCTCCATGGCTCTGCTTGTCCTTAGCATGTTTGCCTTCATAATAAATAATGTATATGGGGCTGCATGGCTTCTATGGTATGCCATACTCTACTCATCTACATTCATACTCTTCTACAAATACGGCTAATGGTGGGATCATGATTTACTTCAACAAGTTCGATACGGCGAAGGGGCGCATCATCGCCATGTGCGACGAGGAACTCATGGGAAAGGTGTTCAAGGCCGGCAAGGTGGAACTTGACCTGAAGACCTATGGCGGCTTCTACAAGGGCGAGCTAATAAGTGAGGAGAAGGCAAAGTCGCAGATAGACGATAGCGTCTACTCTGCAAACGTGGTGGGGGAACGGTCAGTAAAGCTACTTATAGATGCAAATCTGGTAACAGAATCAGAAGTAAAGACTGTCCAGGGTGTGCGCTTCGTTCATCTTTTCAGGGTGGACAAGTAACTGCTTCAATTCTACGGCGCCTCAGGCTCCTTAAGCGCTATCAATGCTGCGGCTATGTCTCCGTTGGCATCCTCCAGGGCCTTTCTTGCATTCTCCCTGTCCTCTACGCCTGATTTCTCCATAACAAGTGCTATGTCATCATCGTTTATATCTGCCTTTACCTTGTCGACTTCCTTCATGTCCCCGTTTCTCTGGAATGATCGTGTTCCCTGTGCATCTATCTGCATTACCTGAGGATTGTCTATGACTATATCCCTGTCCTTCCCTTCTATGACTACTCTCAGGGCCTCGATCTCGGAAGAGCGTATACCCATGCTCTCCATCATCCTTTTGAGCTGCCTTGGATCAACGTTAGGCATCATAATATCATTATAGTATGTAAGGCACAAGGTTTATAAAGAAGGACATGCAGTAGGCATCAACTATGCCAGGTTATCGCATGGAAGCTCATCATGGTACTGCAAATGCGCCAAAACCTGCATGTTTGCCTTTCGTCGTAGCACTTCGTCAATAGTAGAAATCACTTCTAACAAAAGACGAAATTTTATTGCTAATATGCAAATTAAAAGTAAAATAAATCGAAAGTATTTAAATAGTTAACTACAAACTCAATATCACAATTGAATATTAAGTGTGGTGGAATGAAAACCATAAACGCAAAGAGAATAGCTGCGGTCGCAGCAAGTTTGTTGATAGGCCTCGCGTTCGCAGGCACAGGAGTGACTTGGAATAATATCCCTATAATAAATAACCAGGGACAACCAGTCGTACAGGTAGTAGTAGGTTCGGCAGCACAACCGAGCGACGGAGTAGTTGCGGCAAACATCGCTGCAGTACTGGGCAACTTGGCCTTTACATCCGTAAACGTTACGGCATCTGTAAGCCAGAGCAGTCTCTCGAAGGTTAACTGTGTGGTAACAACTCCACAGTGCACGCTGACCAACCAGCAGGTATGGTTCAACGAGAAGGGCTTCACGGCTCCAAGTGGCTCGTACGCATTCACCGCACTGATAGGATCCGTGTTCAACGGAGCAGTGAACCTCGGTTCACCTCAGAACACGAAGACCCTCCAGTCATCTACTACCTATACATATCCAGGTGCATTTGCAAACAACCAGCCAGGACTGCAGATGTCTCCAGTGGCATCTCCATACAGTGGATCAGTAACTCCACCAGCTCCGCAGACCGTAACTGCCTCTTCTAACGGGGGTGGTCTATCATCGTCAGGGTTTGGAGGAACAGGATTCAGGCTCAGCGGGAATGACAACCTTCTTCAGGTTACATCCTCACAGCTTCCATCCCTTCTGACAAACTGGGGTTCATACGGCGAGTCAACAACGCTCTGGTTCACAGGCATACCTGTATTTGACCAGTCAACGTCACCTGCAGTGAACAACTTTGCAGTGTTCGACGTCGGCGGTGCATATCAGGCAATGTTCAACAAGCCAATACAGTGGAGAACGGGCAGCAACTCGATAAACAATGCAGCAATAAACTTCATGGGAGCAAACTGGACAATATTGAACTACAAGCTTCCTGGAGCAAGCGCATGGAACCGCTACACAACGCAGACTCTGCAATCTCCAGCAACAGCATCAGGAAATGCAATGCTTGGAGGAGCAATATCCCTCGCCTCTACTCTGACCCCTGTGCAGACAGTGTACGTGGGCCACAACATAACGAGCGGCGGATTCACAGTCTCCCTTACGGACTTGGGACAGCCTAACTCCAGTGGAACATCGCAGGCGTCAGTCAATGTATTCTACAATGGAACATTGACAAACACAACGCAGCTCGCTCCTGGAGTCACGACAAAGTTCACTGTTGGAATGCACAACATATATGTGAAGGTAAATCAGACCTTTGCAGGTTTGTATGCATATCAGAAGTGGGCAAAGTTCCAGCTGTACTCCAACGTTATGAACGTTACTGACAACACTGCGCTCAACCAGACGAACGCAAATGGATGGACAGCAAGGCTGTGGTGGACAAACACAACAAACGGTGCAGGTAGCATGCCTAATGCACTCGCAGGAATAGTTGTGTACAACACATCTCCAAACAACAACCCTCTGCTTCCAGGACAGACGTTCAAGATAGCAACGCCTAACATGACGAACTATCAGCTGAACTTCGTAGGATCCACACTGGGAACGAACTTCGACCCGGTGACATTCACTACGGGTACAACGACAACGAGCTACCAGAACCTGGGTTCAAACCCTGCAACAACCGGTTTGGGCAACATTGCAAACCTGACGCAGCAGCCTTCACCTACTCTTACCGTATCAAGCGGTAGTGTAACAGGTGCATTCACATACGCAGGACAGGTATCAAGCCAGCTGTACTACAACCTTGTTCCATACAAACTCAATGAGGTTGCAAACGGTATAACAGCAGGCTCGCTACTCAGTACAGGCGTGAATGCAATAGGTGTTACTACGGACAATGTGTTGCTCACATCAACCAATGGCGACGCTAGCATCATAACGCCTAGCAACCCTCTGACCGTGACTGTAGTTGGTTACACGACCTCTTCACAGGCTGGCGGTGTCTCAAACACCCTCGCATCGAACTCCGTAACGTTCTATGCACTGCCTGGTGGTAGCAACTCAGTAGGCCTTGGTGAGCTCTTGTACAACGTTACAAACATGTACTTCAGCAGGCCAGTTCCTTTGCTGGACGCAAATGTTGTAACATACACTCCACCTACCACAGCTGTTGGTAACACGTTGGCATACCTGTCTTCAACGACACCGTACCTGATGTACTACTCCCAGTCTGGCCAGTCTAACTACCGCCTCACATCTGGTTCAAGTGTAAACTACAACCAGCAGAACGGGCAGCCAATAGAGTACTTCAACCTGAGTGCATCTACTGTTTCAGGTGTCTCTGGCACGTCGAAGCAGTATTTCACGTACAAGGTGACTGAATACCCTGTACCTGCAATAACCTCGACGAACGACGTACTCGAATTGGGCATCTACAACAGCTCTACTGGAATAAGCGCATCGCCGTACTTCCAGCTGAACACCTCAGTGGCGGGAACGAAGAACAACGCAACATACGTGTCTTCGCAGGGCACTTCTGTGAATGCGCCTCAGGGCTTTATGACTGAGCGTGGAAGCAAGGTTGCTTCAATATCCCCAACTTCGGTGACTCTGGATCTGGCAAAGGCTGTCGACACACTGCAGTTCGTGGTCTCACCTACGATTGGATACAACGCGTCAACGTCTTCGACGACGACGTCAGTTGGACCTGTTGGAATAGGGCAGGCTGTACCTGGAGTGGCTAACCTTACGGTAAGCAAGGTTAATGCGACATGCGCCTTCACAGCAACCAGCTGCAACGTAACCGGACTCGGCAACCTGACTGCAACACCTTCGCAGACCCAGGCAGTAACGCCTGTATACCTCCACACTGACACGACGCCTCTCGTAGTGCTTGACAGCCAGGCAAACCCTGCTGCAACACTCATAGTGGTAGGAAGCAAGTACGTGAACTCAGTGGCCGGACAGGTATTCGCACAGAACCCATCGCTTAACTCAAGCTTTGGACCAAGCTCTGTCGTAGTATCTGCAGAGGGCACGAACAGGATACTGGTCGCAGGATACTCTGCAAACCAGACCGTTCAGGCAGGCAACCAGTTCATACAGCAGTTGCTGCAGGCCGCAGGAGTAGCGTAAACAGGACGCAATTAGTTCGACAGGCGAAGCCCTAGGGCTTCGCCGTCTTTCTTTTTCTTTTTCCTTTTCTATTCCTTTTCTGCTTTTATCATCGTTTTTTATCCCGAACTTTTAAGAAATCTTTATAAACTTCTGCATTGAATTAATAACACTACATCTTGGGTATGCTGATGCAACGATTAACCTATGTCCTCGTATTTCTTGCCATCCTTTCAGCTTCAGTAGGCGCAGACTACACTTCCCTCTTTGCACAGACAAACATCGCACCCAATACGAACGCCCTGCTCCAAGAATACAACGTATCCAACTCGCTCATATCCAGCATGACCTATTCCAACATAAGCTATAGCGGGCATTCATATCTCCTTGCGTATTCCGGTAAGACTCCAGAATTCCTCATAAACAGCACTGGAGGAGCATACAGCATAATACTAAATTCAACAAACGTCGCTGCAATAATAAACAGCCACATAATAAACTTGAGCATTTCCAGCATAAACACGACATACCTTGAAAGCTCTATGAATACCTACAACCAGTCATCATCTGCTGCGCTTACCGCATGCATAGAGGAGACCGGACTGGACAGGGCAACCTGCACATTCGCCAACAACTGTGAGTCATGCACCCAGGTGCCTGCGTGCGGAGGGGCACCGCGCAAGAATTTCCAGTCTGCATTCTATGCCACAGGAGGCATATATGGCATCTTGGCATATGGCATAATGCTGCTGCAGTCTCAATATACCAGCCTTGAATCGAACTTCTCAATATACTTCTCCGGAGTGAACTCGCTGAAGGGCAGAAATCCGGGAGGCCTGAACTCGGTGGTATCCGGATTCGGCAACGTTTCAAACATCACCTCTACAATATACCAGAACCCGCTATTCCCGCCGCTGCAGACTGCAGATTTCAGCCTCTGCTCAGTAGGGGGCGCTGGCACGTCTAACGTTCCATCGGCATACGGACCTTGGTACTGCTCATCTCTAGGATTCTGCCCATCCCTCTCATACAATTACACGCTTCTTGGAAACATGCAATCATACATATCGAGCGTAAGCTCGCTTCCGCTTACAAGCCAGCAGGTTGGCCAGATAGCTGTCAACATAACCACGAATGAGGACGTGTATGTGCTCCCTGTCCTGACCAAGGAGAAGCACGCCCAGGCGCTTGCCATAGCCAATTCTGTTCTTCCTGATTACAACGTGACAACTGCCGGAGCCGCCATCCTTCTCTCGCACATATCAAACTCAATGCTGCAGAACCAGCTTTCAGCGCTGCAGTCAAACTACACTAAGCTTACTAGGAATTACGTGGTGTACAACCTGTCCAGCCTCAACAAGTCCCTTGCAATACAGTACTCGCAGTTCAAGAATACCTATTACAATCTCAATTCAACATACTCTACTGCAGTATCCCTTGCTGCCAACAATACTGTTGCGCTTGTAGAGCTTCAGTCTGGCAATCCAAGCCCTTCGCAGCAGCTGACAGCGCTAAGCTTCAGGCAGGCAAGCCTAAATTACATACTCGGATCTAAGACTAACAACATAAGCTCTGTCTACAATCAGCTAGTATCGGTAAGCCAGAGCGCCAAGTCGCTTTCGTTCACTCCAAGCCTTACGCAGTCGGGAGCAAGGCTCCTGGGCGCACCTATCGCTTCTGCCATAGTCTCTGCAATAGGCCTGCCGTACTCTACTGCCCTATCCTACATGCCCGCGCTCTCCCTAGTGCCTGCAATAATAGTAGCAATAGTGGTCCTTGTGGCACTATTCATGCTTCACAGGTCAATGGTATCAAATAAGCGCATAATGCTCAACAGGAGGACCAGGAGGAACTGGCATATGGTGTTCATACTGGCAGGCGTCGTGGCTATAATATTCCTGGCGGCTACGTATGCTACTGCATCTGCAGCGAACGGGGCTGCGCCAATATCATCATTCATAGCCGCAGTGCACGCATCCAAAAGTGTAGTGATAGCTCTCAACGGCACCAACAACACCGCAATGATCTCATGCGCAAACAGCGTAAAATCCTCGCTCAAAGCCATAAACAAGAGTGCCACTGTAATAACCATGCGCGGAATATCCTGCAACAATGGCCATCCTCTCGAGACTGTTGACAAGTGCATGGCCAGATACGCTTCTAACAGCACTCCGGTAATAATATTCACAAACACGCCTACGATCTCGGTGTCTGCATACTCGTACTACGGAAGCGTACTGAGCGTGAGCGGCGACCAGCAGTTCATGTCAACCTGCATTCCATCCATAATGATAAGGTGAGAGATTGGCATCAAAAAGCTCCAAGACCAGCACTCAAGGAAAGGCCGTAAAGGCAAGGCATGAGGCCTCAGGCGGATCCTCGCCGCAAAAGAAGGAATCTGCAAAGGGGCAGCGCCTGGACAAACGTACGATAGCACTAGCAGCGGCTGCAGTGATAATAATTATTGCTGCGGTCCTATACTCCATGACAATGGCATCCGGTGTTCCTTTCTCTACATTCAGGTCCGATTTCCAGAGTGCGAGCCGTGTCAGCATAACTGCAACATACGCAACGCAGGCGCAGCTTGCCAATGAGACGTCTTGCTTCACTTCCATAATACAGGTAGTTGCCCATACAAGGCAGCCTTCCACAATAGATTTCTTCATAATAGATAACCAGTCAGGCACATGCACGTATTCCAGCACAGGCCTTGGAGGGAGCGTCAATCCGGTAACAACAAATGCGACATACTGTCTTTCAAAGGCGTATGCGGAGAATGGGATCTTCCTTAATTACAGTGCCTCAAACTCCACACTCATACGCTCCAAGCATATGTTTGTGTATGGAAACAATGGCTACCTGGCCCAATGCCCTATAGCAATAGACCTTAGCTGAAGAAGTTGGCCATCATATTGCCTGTGGTTAGCGGGCCTTAAGCCTGCCCGGCACCCTGAAGTTCCTGCACATCCGGATGGCTTCCATTGTCCTGTTTGTCTCCATTACCTTTCTCATGGTTACGTTGTAGTTCCTATCTCCCTTGGTGAATTCAGAGAGCCTGATGAAGTACCATCCCTTGTTGCTTATCTTCCATGCAACGAAGGTAAGCGATGTGGTGTTCCTCTCCCACTCCACCAGCTTCTGGTACTGGTCCGGATCAAGGGAGAGGCTTCCCCTGTCCCAGGCCTTGCACTCTATGGCAAAGCAGAAGCTTCCCTTCAGGGCAAGGATGTCTGGCCCAAGGGCGTTTACTCCAGATCCAGCAGCCCTTACGACAGAGTATCCCAATTCATAGAACTTGTTGAGCAGCTCGCGTTCGCTCCTAGCTCCCTTAACATACCTCCTCAAACGATCGCCAAGAGAATCTCTTCTTAAGAATTAATAAACATTTGCGAGATATCTTGGCAAAATCCGGCCTTAAGCGAGCCAGGCCAATAATGCCCCTCTATTCCTCTCCAGTGTGCTATTTGGCGCCTCAGCCAATACTATTATTAAGGTTCGTCTCCTAAAATATTGTTAGAAAGCAGTTGCATTATCCGGTGGCAAAATGGCCCTTTATACTAATCTAAAAACAATCTGGTACTTGAAGTACCATCTTTGCATAGATGATCGAGGCCGCCCACTCGCATAATCAGCTGTTTCTAAGGGCGTGGTAGCGTGCATAGGCGTGTACTGTCAGGACAGGGAATTATCAGAGCCATGACTTTTGCTGCGTGCGTCCGGATTATATTAATAAAGTGTTAATTATGGCAAAGATATATCTGGAAATAGTAAAATATATGGTTGAAGCAAAATTCAACATAGAGGGGGTTGTGGACAAGCCTGACATAATAGGCGCCGTGTTCGGACAGACCGAAGGGCTTTTGGGCAACGACCTCGATCTCAGGGAGCTTCAGAAGAATGGGAAGATAGGGAGGATAGAGATAGAAGTAAATCAGACTGCCAACAAGACGTTTGGAAAGCTCTTCCTACCGGCTTCGCTGGACAGGGTCGAGACGTGCATACTCGCAGCCGCAGTGGAATCCGTGGACAGGGTAGGGCCTTACGAAGCCAATTTCATAGTGGAGAAGGTGGAGGATACGAGGTCCGAGAAGAGGAGGAAGATAATAACCAGGGCAAAGGACCTGGTCAAGAAGCTCATGACATCAGGCGGAATGCCTGACAGCAAGGAGATATCCGAGCTGGTGCAGCAGGACGTAAGGGCAAGCGAAGTCACAGAGTATGGCCCAGAGAAGCTTCCAGCAGGGCCGGACATCGCAACAAGCGACGAGCTCATAATCGTGGAAGGAAGGGCGGACGTGCTCAACCTGTTAAGGAACGACATAACTAATGCGATAGCCGTAGGCGGCGCTGCCAATACCATACCAAAGACTCTTGTGGAACTGATCAACCAGAAGGAGACGACTCTCTTCGTAGACGGGGACAGGGGAGGCGACATGATAGCAAGATCCATACTTAACGTGGCCGAAGTGGATTACATAACAAAGGCTCCTGATGGGAAGGAGGTCGAAGACCTCCAAAGGAAGGAGATAATAAAGGCCATAAGGACAAGGATACCTATTGACCAGTACAGGGGCCTAGGCAATAGCCGCGAGACCCGAGTACAGGCACAGAGGAAGCAGGAGCAGAACCAGAGGCCTCAGGCGCAATATCAGGCACCAAAGCCAGAGCCTCAGCAGCCAAGGCCCCAGGCCCAGGAATCCGATGGCCCTGCTCGCGCCGAAGGGGTACCTTTGATAGACTCCCGTGCATACGAACCAGCATCAAATCTGAGCAAGGCTGAGCCTGAGTCAACTACCGAAAAGCCAGTCCTAGAAGCACAGGTGCTTGCACAGATATCCGGCGGCCTGGACGAGCTGTCCGGAACGCTGAGATCAAGGCTTTATGATAGTGCGGGCAATGTTGTCAAGGAGATTCCTATAAGGGAGCTCCTCTCAGAGGTAGACTACTCAAAGAATGTCTATGCGATAGTTCTTGACGGGGTCATAACCCAGAGGCTCGTGGAGCTGGCCCTGCAGAAGGGCATAAAGGCCATATACGGCCAGAAGGCCAATCCGCTCACCAGGAAGTTCCATGACATAACCCTTTACAGCAAGGAGCAGGGAACGATATCCTGAGGGTGCTGCACATGAAAGTCGGGTTAGCAGACACAACCTTTTCAAGATTCGACTACGCCCCTGTGGTGCTTGATGTCCTTTCCAAATCCGATCCAAAGGTCGAGGTGGAGAGGTACACGGTCCCAGGGATAAAGGACCTGCCTGTTGCATGCAAGATCCTGTTCGGCAGGAAGTGCGACATAGTGATAGCATGCGGCATGGTGGGCAAGGCGGCAATAGACAAGCAGTGCTCGCACGAGGCGAGCATGGGCCTACAGTCCGTGCAGCTCAGCGAAGGCAAGCACATACTAGAGGTTTTCGTGCACATAGACGAGGCTTCTGATGACAATGACCTTTCCAGCATATGCGAGGACAGGTCCAGGAAGCATGCGCAGAATGCGCTCATGCTCCTGTTCAACTGCAAGGAGCTGCAGAAGCGGGCCTGGACAGGAAGGCGTCAGGGACGCGCTGATGAAGGCCCTATCAAGGTGGATTGAATGGTATCTATAGCAATAGTAAGGTCAAGATTCAACGAGGAGATAACGTCGGAGATGCTCAAGAAGGCCAGGGCACACGCAAAGAGGCTCGGCATCAAGGTTGTTGCAGAAGCCACAGTGCCGGGAGCATTCGACATGCCCCTAGCGATAAAACGCCTGCTATCCAGAAAGGATGTTGATGGTGTAGCTACAATAGGCGCCGTGATAAAGGGCAGCACAAAGCATGACGAACTGATCTCCTACCAGCTGGCAGACTCCATAACGAGGCTCTCGCTGGAGTATGGCAAACCAATAGGGCTTGGGGTAATGGGCCCGGGGGTCACATGGGTGCAGGCCAAGAAGAGGATTGCACAGTATTCTGAGCAGAGCGTTGAGGCAGTGCTAATGGTGCACGAAGAGCTCAAGCACATCTGATTGAATGATGCTGCCTCGTTCAGAATCCTGAAAATGGCATCGTTCACGTCTTCCTGTTCCTTATCTCATCGGCTAGTTCAGTCGTGAATTCCGAAAGGCTTATCTGATTGCGCTGGGTACCGTCGCGCTTCCTTATCGATACCGTCTTTGCCTCTTCCTCCTTCTTGCCCAGTATGAGTGCGTACGGTATCTCCTTGAGCTTAGCCTCCCTTATCTTGTGCTGCATGGTCCTGTCAGACGAGTCCAGCATTACGCGCATGCCCTTTGACAGAAGCTCCTCATATACTGATTTCGCATAGCCGCCGACCTGGTCTGATATAGGTATCACAGCAACCTGCACTGGCGCAAGCCATGCAGGGAACTTCCCATTGAAATGCTCCACAAGAATTGCAGTGAACATCTCCAGGGAACCAAGTGCCGCCCTGTGAATTATTATCGGGTCATGCTCTTTTCCGTCCTCTCCAACGTACTTTATTCCGAACCTGAGTGGCTGCTGGTAGTCTACCTGCAGCGTTCCAAGCTGCCATGCGCGCCCCAGGGCATCGTTCACGTCGAAATCTATTTTTGGGCCATAGAACGCTCCCTCCTTGTCCTTTATCTCGTACTTCATACCTATCCTTTCAAGCGAAGCCTTTAGCGATGCCGTGGCTTTCTCCCAGAGTGCATCGTCGCCTATATGGTCATCGGGCATCGTGGATAGCTTTGCAGTGAACTTCATGCCGAAAGTGTCATACACTGTCTTTACGAACCTGAGGAATCTCTCGGCCTCCTCGCCTACCTGCTCCTCTGTAAGGAAGATGTGGCCATCGTCCTGCGTGAGCTCCATAACCCTGAAGAGCCCGGTGAGGGCACCGCTGACCTCCTTCCTGTACAGCTTGTCGAATGTCGCAGTCCTGAAAGGGAGCTCCCTGTAGCTCCATGTCTTGGATTTGTATATCAGTATGGTCGAAGGGCAGCTCATGGGCTTGAGCCCCAGCTCCCCCATGTCGTTGCTGAACATGAACATGTTCTCCTTGTAGTGGTCGTAGTGGCCGCTCACGTGCCAGAGCGCGGTGTTGGAAACTACAGGCGTGCTCGTCTCCCGGTACCCGTCCTTGTCTTCCAGCTCGCGTATGAACTTCATCAGCTCCTTGTATATAACGTATCCGTTAGGATGCCAGTACACCATGGAGGGCGATACCTCCTGGAAACTGTAGAGGTCAAGCTTCTCCCCAATGGATCTGTGGTCGGTTTCAGGAAGTCCTGCCCAGTCGCTCTTCCTGACTATCGAGGTGTTGACTTCAACTGGCTTAACCTTCTTGTAGGTCTTGGCTTCCCCCGAGCTGCCATAGCTCCTCGATTGCTCTGCAAGCGGATGCCCCTTTATCGCGAAGACCGGCTTCTTGGTCCATCCAAACGGGGCCTTCTTGACCTCGAATTCCCTTGATATGGACTTGTATAAATGGTCTACTATTGCCATGGCCTCCTTGGGCCTGGCCAGACTGCTGCTCAGGTGCGCATATGGGTAGATGAGCACGCTCTTCCTTCCCAGCTTCCTCATGAACTCCTCCGTGTCCTTCGCGGCCTTCTCCGCGGTATCATCGGTATCCCCGGCCTCCACGCTCACGAGCACCACAAGCGTGTCTGTCATGGATAGGCTCTTCTGCTCTGGCTCTTCGTACACTTCTGCCTCTGGGCTTACTGCCTCATACTTCACGCTATCCATGTCAAGCTGGAGTATTCTCATCTAAAACACTAGAGAAATAGGATGACTTTAAGCATTAAAACCTTTCTACATTATTCCTCTCTCCATTTTGCGAACTTCCTAAGTATCGCCATGTAAACCAGCACCTCCAGTACAAGGAGCACAGGCATGTAGTAGTTCATGGGCGCCAGACCGTAGATTCCTTGGATCGTGACTGCCGCAGGAGTCACTGGGGATATGGCGAGAAGATAAAGGGCCATTTTGGGCAG
>CAZLPL010000017.1:0-12886 GCA_964561405.1 Microcaldota archaeon | reverse complement strand
ATACCGCAAGGATAAATGAGGTTTTGCTGAAGGTTCTTTGTCATAATATTGTTGTGCTAATACATGAGATGAATGAGTTGGGAATTAAGCCAGAGTTCTTGAGCTGGTAATGTCTTACTATTATCGTGCAGTTTGAGAGTTTAGCCCATGAATCCCCATGGCTTGCCGTATGGTTATTCACCCTTTTCTGCCTACGGGTTTTTAAATTGTTAGTTTGAATATTAAATCGAGTTTATGGGGAAAGTGGAACATAAAACAATAGTTCTTATAGGTATAATCATTTTCTTGATTGCAGAATTGATTGCTTTAGATGTTGCAGTTGAAGCCTTACTTAATCACCTATCTACACTTCAATATCTAGCTCCAACCGTTATAGCTACAAATTCTACATCCGCTGTTACAAGTTATTATTTAGTTACCAATCTAATAAATCAGCTCGATGTAGTTGGAATTGGTATCGTTATATTCGTATTTTTATATTACTTTAGTAGAAAGCCGATTGCGTTATTGGAGAAGATGATACACCAAGTACACTAAGACAAATGAGAATGTAAAAATCAAGAATATCAGACCTAGAAAGAAAAGTATATCTTTTTGATCTTCGGTTAGGAAGTGGTGTTTTTTTGCCATTTGCTGCTGTTCATAAGTTGTCCTTCTAATATTCTTTTTTTCATCGCTTGTTTTTCTCATGTTTTTCACCGATAATTATGAGGGGGAAAGCTACCGCCCCGCTTTAGAATACGCCCCAGTCCAAGAGCGGTAGCAAATTGATTTCTGTATACAGCGTAAGTCTGTCTAAAAAGTCGTGAACCTATCCATAAAGTAGGAGTTTTTGAACAAGGCTAAGCCCGGGCAAACAGTTTAATAGCGCCATACTCCAATTCTGGTCATGCCACGAGTTCTCATGGATACTTACGGGTGCACCCTGAACAAGGCCGACAGCGACATAATGTCTGGCATCCTCAAGGAAGGCGGCTTCGAGGTAGAGAAAGGGGGCCACTCATCAAAGGTTGACCATGATTACGTGCTGGTAAACACCTGTACTGTGAAGATCCCCACCGAAACGAAGATCATAGAGCGAATTAGGCAGGTATCAAAGACCCGTGCAAAGGTCATAGTGACAGGGTGCATGGCTAGCGCCAACCGCGACAAGATACTTCGCGCAGCGCCTAATGCAAGCATAGTTACTACAAGCAACATACATCGGATAGCCGAGGCGCTGCAAGAGACTGCTAAGTCTGGCCTTCCAATATCATACGACTCCTACACGCGCTCAGACAAGGCCGCCATCTTGCCTTCCACCGGACAGGTCGTTGCCCGCATACCCATAAGCGAAGGATGCCTCAGCTCATGCTCATTCTGCGAGACCAAGTTTGCCAGAGGTCCTCTTAACAGCTTTTCCGAAAAGCTCATACTCAAGGCGATATCCATGAGCGTGGAGAAGGGCGCAAAGGAGATCGAGCTGACATCACAGGATGTGGGTGCGTATGGGCTTGACCGGTCAACAAACATCGCCGAGCTTCTTGAGCTGGCAACTGACATAAGCGGCGAGTTCAAGCTCAGGGTGGGGATGCTCAATCCCGAACACCTTGGCAAATACCTCGACAGGCTGCTACTCACTTTCAGAAGCGGAAAGCTCTACAAGTTCCTGCACCTGCCTGTCCAGTCTGGGAGTGACGACGTGCTAAGGCATATGGACCGCAATTACACTGTTTCAGAATTCGGAGAATACGTCTGCGAGGCAAGGAAAAAGGTGCCAGGAATAAGCATAGCCACGGACATCATAGTCGGATATCCCACGGAGACAAGGCAGGACTTCGACAAGTCACTGGCTATGGTGGAGCGCGAGAGGCCGACGTTCACCAACGTGTCCAAATTCGGCGCAAGGCCTCATGCTCGGGCCTCAAGGCTCGAACCTCTCGATGTAAAAGCGGTGAAGGGAAGGGCGATAGAAATGTCAAGGTCTGCGAGGTCCGTGCAAAGAGAAGACCTTTCCCGGCTGGTCGGCACGGTGCAACAGGTCCTGGTAACGGAGAAAAATGACAAATCTTTTACTGGAAGAGACGAATGCTACCGCGTGGTCGCGCTTGATGCCAAAGGGATCTCTGTAGGCGATGTCATAACTGCCAGAATTGTATCTAACTCTTCAGTGTGCTTGCTCGGGAAGCTAGCATGATCGAATAAGCAAGTAATAAATTTCGGTGGCTATGTACTGGTGTCATATCTCAAAATTGTCATATATTTAAATAATGTCTGAGATAAAATAACATGAAAAGAGCAGACCATGCATATCTATTGCTTCTGTTAGCTTTCTTCATGGTAATCTCCGATGCCTCTCTTGTAGAAGCATTATCATTCTCCTTCTCCAGTAACTTCATACTTACTAACACCACAATAGATATCGGGCAAATAACCGTTGCAAATGTCGTAGTAAGCGGGGGTTCAGGCATGTATGCCGGTCAGTGGACCTGGATAGGCCAGAACCAGGTAAACAATGAGGTCCTGAAAACAATACCTGATGGAAAGAATCCTTACGAAGTCGCGTTCACACCTTCTGGCTCAAATGCATATGTGGTCAACTGGGGAAGCGGTTCTGCAAATGTGATAGACGTTGCCACAAATTCAACTTTCAAGACAGTATCAATAGGAAGTGGGCCTTATGGTGTTGCAGTAAATCCACAAGGCACTCATGCATACATTACTGTAGGGGGAGCAGGTACAGTGGCAGTGGTCGACGCTTCGTCTTATGCAGTTGTGAATACTATAACAGTCGGCCCATTTCCAATATCAGTGGCATTTACGCCTTCAGGAGGTCTTGCCTTTGTGGCCAATTATAACATCGGCACAGTGAGCGTTATAGAAACCCCATCCAATTCTGTGTCAAATTCAGTATCTGTTGGCATAGGTCCATACTATCTTGCCGTGAACCCTCAGGGCACAACCGTCTATATTACGAATTATGTAAGCGGCACAGTAAGCATGATCGATATAGCCTCAAACTCCGTGACAAAGACGTTAACCGTGGGGGCGAACCCTGATGGTGTCGCATTCAATCCGTCCGGTTCCATTGCATATGTTACAAACCATGGCAGTGGCACGGTCAATGTGATAGACGTGGCATCAGGCTCCATAGTGAATACGATCTCTGTAGGGCAGTCTCCAAAAGGCGTCGCATTTAACCCATCGGGTTCGCTTGCCTACGTGGCGAACTACAACAGCAATACTGTTGACGTAATAGACGTTGCTACAAACACTGTGGTAAATACGATCTCTGTTGGTGCAAACCCCAACTGGCTGTCTATCGATCCAAAAGGCAATGTTGCATATGTAACAAACTACGCAGGAAACTCGATAAGCGTTGTGGGATCTCTGCCAGAGACATCAGTGCAGAATCTTCCCATCACCCAGTCAAACGGGCTCCTGCAGCTTGAGGTCAATGCCGTTAACAGCAACACCCTAATATTCACATTCAATGGTGTCAAGTACACCGAAACCACGGGAACTTCAGCCAGTCTGTACGGCTCATGGGATCTGTATGCATTCGGGGAGGACAATGGCACAAACCTGTATGCATACGGCAGCAACGTTCTTTCGGCACACAACAGCATCACCATAAATCCAGAGCTATCTCTGCCTTCAATCACCTCGATGGGCGGCAACGTAATAGATGTTGGCCAGTCGGTAACATTGCAGTCATCTTGGAGCGGAGGCACGCTGAAATACACTGCCAAGTACTACACTGGCACATCCACCTGCGGGTATGAATCCTACTTGACGGGCCATAGTGGACTGACAAGCACCTTTGACACATATTCAGTAAGTCCTACCTCATCAACTTATTACTGTTCACGCGTACTTGATTCTGCATCAACCCCTGTGGAGACGAGGGGCACCACCTCGGAGCTTGTGACCGTGAATCCTGCCCCTGCAGCCCCTACAATATCCGCATCAAATGTGCCATCCGTAAATACTGGGCAGTATGAGATATTCGGCTCTTACGAAACTGGCGGCACATCGCCATACACCTACAACTTCCTGGTGTACAATTCTGCAACAAACGTGCTTGTGGCCAATCAGCTCACGACATCCAACACATTCGCATACCTCGTACCAAGCAGCGAGGCCGGTAATGTCCTGTATGCAAACGTCTTCGTGACGGACAGCGCTTCAAGTCCTGTCACCGTCAATTCGGTACTTTCAGATACCATAACCGTAACGATTCCATCACCCCTGGCAGTGCCATCCATATCCCCCTCTTATGCATCAACCGAGGACGTGGGCACAACCGTGAGATTCGCTACGTATGAAACCGGCGGCACACTGCCATATGCCTACAATTTCATTGTGTATAATTCCATAACTAATGCCGCTGTAGGAAACCTGCTCACCACATCCAATACCTTTTCATACACCCTTCCGTCGTCACAGTCTGGGGCTACCCTTTTTGCCAATGTCTTAGTAACTGACAGCTCGACAATTCCTTTAACGCGGAATTCTGTGCACAGTGGCACAATAACCATCAATCCTTCACTCTCAGTGTCCCTTTCAACATACTCTGCATCCCTTAACGCAGGTGACTACCCGACGATAACCGCCACTCTTGGCGGAGGTACTTCCCCGTACACCTACAACTGGGTGGTCGCAAGTGGTGGGGCCGTGTCTTTCAATTCCCTCGCATCTTTGTCATCGGTGTCCAATTCAATATCCTTCACTTCCACCTTGGGCGCTGGCACGTACTACGTAAACCTGTCTGTTACAGATTCGTCAACGACTCCCGTGACTGCGCTTCCTCCATCAAATGCTGTTGTGGCGTTCACTTCAGCGGCCGCAGGCGGTGGTACTACAATAAAAGGCAGTGGAGGCACAGGTGCCACGCAGACAACTAGCGCTCAAACTAGCATACCAATCACTACAATAGCAACTTCAACTACGACAATACCTGCTACCGCAACGACATCCATACAGACCACCGCATCAACTACCCTGACTACAACAATCCTGCCGCCTATAACCTCTTCGCAATCACAGGAAGTGGTGGTGAATGTCAGCGTATCCGCAAACTCGCCTTCATATGTAAACTTTACGGCTTCAAATGCAACATTGGAAATACCAGGGGGCGAGTACAGGAACGGGAGCGTCTCGGTAAGAATCAGGAATGTGGTAAGCATACTTGCGCCCCCTTCCGGAACACACCTCATATCTGCTATAAATGTGTCTACAGACCAGCCAACCGTCCCGATAGGCATGAGGATGTCCTATCCTTGCGGCATGGATGTGGCGCCGTATGAGTACTCCCAGTCAGTTGCACAGTGGACTAAAATATCAAACTATTCGATTGATAGCAGATTATGCAGCGTCCTGTTCTCAATGCCTAAAAGCGACTTCACGGTTGCGTTGGTATCACAGGAATCAAATCCCTACTGGTACGTGCCTTATGCAATGGGCGCCCTGGGGCTAATGCTGGTGGTATCTGCAGCGCGCATGGCCTTGACAAGGCATAAGTCTGTGCCGAAGCAAAATGCAAAGAAGGCCTGGTCCTCTTAGCCAGAGGTCTTCTCTATCCCTATCTCGACGCTGCCTTCTTCAAGGTCAAAGGTCTTCACGGAGTACTCCGGGTCAAACGCCTCTGTTCTGCGAATGCTTGACGCGCTTATGTCAGACTTTAGGGTATCCATGTTGGATTCTATTATCCCTGCAAGTTCTGGAAGAGCCTTGTAGGCCAGGTTTATTCTGTCCCCCTTCCTAAGCCCAAGCTCCTTCCTCGCCATCTGAATCCTGCGCTCGAACTCCCTGAGCAGTGCCTCAGTGCGCAGCTCCTTGTTAATCTCCTTGTCAACACGGGCAGTGCCGTGCTTGAACTGAACTGCATCAGAGCTGACTGCCTTCTCGACAGCGGAGAAGTGCTCCTGCGTTATGCTGAACGTACCTTTTGTTGTGTGCAGCGCGTAGCTTGCGCTCTTTGCTATGCTCTCCAGCAGATCCGAGGCATCCACCGACTTGAGGGATTCAGCTACGGCGCCAGCGTTCTCCTTGAACTGTGGGCCTATCTTCTGGAAAAGCGGCCTTATCTCCATGTTCGATTTTCCCGTCCTTGCGACCACGAGCTTCTTTATGTTGGTATAATCCTCGACTATGTATGCGAGCTTCTGGAGTGCGGATAGTGCCTCGTCGCTGTTGACATCCACCATGGCCTTGGAGAGCGGCCATCTCAGCTTTACGTTCTCCTTCTCCCTGCTGCTGAGTATCGCCGTTATCGCGCCAACGGCCACGTCGAAGTCCGACTCTATGTCCTTGTTCATGAACTTTGCGATGGCCTTTGGCCACTTCTCAAGGAATATGCTGTCCTTGAAGTGGAAGTTGTCAAGGTATATCCTCTCGGCAACGAAAGGCGTTGCAGGCGCTATCATCACCAGCGAGTTGAATATCACATAGTTTATCAGGTCTATGGTGGCCTTGGCCACCTTCCTGTCCGCTCCTAGGATCTTCTTCTTGGCCATCTTGAGATAGAATCTCGAGAAGTCCATTACAAGGAAAGAGCGTATTTCGCCCATCGCCTTGTATATCTCATAAGCGTCAAGGTGCTCTGTGACCGACTGCACCGTCGTGTTGAGGCGCGAGAGTATCCACGCATCCTCGTGCGAGAGCATACCCACCTCCCTGGGCACCCTTATCTTCCCGGGCGTGTAGCCTATGGCATCCGCATACTCGCGCGAGAGGTTGGCCATGTTGTACAGCAGTATGACAACCTTGTTGGCCTCGTTTATCTTGTCCATGTTGAATATGAGGTCCAGCTGTGGCGTGTGCGATGTGCACCATAGCCTGAACGAGTCAGCAGTGACGCTCTTTAGCATCTCATTAAGCGGGACGTAGTTGCCTATCTTCTTGTGCATCTCCCTCCCGTCGCTGCCAAGCATCATGCCGTGCATGACCACATTCTTGAACGGCCTCTTGCCATGTACCATCACGCTCATCTTGAGCTGGTATGCGAACCAGGCCCTGAGCTGCTCAACCGCCTCGAGTATGAAATCCATCGGGAAGAGCTTTTCGAACTGCTCCTCGCTGAGGCTCGCCCTGAAGGCTATGCTAGAGTCGAACCAGACATCAAGCACGTCCTTTATCCTGTGCATTTCGCCGTCGCACTGAGCGCACTTGAGCACCACCTTGTCTATGAATGGCCTGTGTATGTCAGTGAGCGAGGCGACATAGTCCGCATTGACCGCGTGGCTTTTCAGTTCTCCCACGGATCCGATGATCCTCCTTGACTTGCAGCTGTCGCATTCCCATATGGGCATCGGTATGCCCCAGTATCTCTGCCTTGAGATGGCCCAGTCCGGGGAGTTCTCCATCAGGCTCTCCTCCCACCCCTCGCCTTCTTCTGGATGCCATGCAACCTTCCTGGTCTCCCTTATTATCCTCTTCTTCACCTTCTGTATATTTACGAACCACTGATCCGTGGCTATGAATATCAGCTTGGTGTCGCATCTCCAGCAGTGCGGGTAGCTGTGCGTTATGCTGCCGCTGTTTACGAGTGCGTGTATTGACTTGAGGTCTGCTATCACCTTCGTGTTCGCCTCCTCTGGAACCTTGAGTCCCTTGTAAATGCCTGCATCTTCCGTGTAGTTGCCTTGCGGGTCAACAGGCGAGAATATGGGCATGTTGTGCTTCTTTCCTACGAGGTAGTCGTCAAGCCCGTGCCCTGGCGCTATGTGCACCAGCCCACTTCCCTCCCCTGCGGAAACAAGGTCTTCGGCTAGCACTATGCGGTGGTATTTCTGGTACTCCTTGAGCTTGGGAACGAACTCCTCCAGCGGGCTGAGGTAGCTGAGGCCGTCAAGCTCAGAGCCGTAGAACTCCTTCTCCACAATTGAGCTCTCATTGAGCAGCGCTGTTATGGCATCGAGCCTGGACTTTACCATCACCATCCTTCTGTCCCCAACCTTCACTATAACGTATCTCTCCTTAGGGTTTACTGCAACCGCCATGTTTGCTGGCATGGTCCATGGCGTAGTAGTCCACACCAGCAGGTAGAGGTTGCTGCCTGTCTCTATCCGGGCGCCTTTTTGGCCTCCGAGAACCCTGAATGCTATGTAAATCGAAGGGTCGTTGTCATTCCTGTACTCAACCTCCATGCTGCCCTGCGACACCGATGTACCGCAGCTAGTGCAGTAAGTTATGGATCTTCTGTTCTGGTAAAGCAGCCCTTTCTCATCTATCTTCTTGAGGTACCTCCATGCAACTTCCATGTAGGGCATCCTTGAAGGTATGTACGGGTTGGAGAAGTCGAGCGACATGCCGAACCTGTAGTAGTCCTTATCCATCCTTCCTATGTATGCCTCAACGTAGTCGTTGCAGGCCTTTATGAAACGCTCCACGCCTATCTTGGACTCTATCTCCTGCTTGTTCTTCACGCCCAGCTGTGCCTCGGCTCTCTTCTCTATCGGCAGGCCGTGCACATCGTATCCAGCCCTATCGTAGACGTCGTATCCCCTGAACCTCTTGTACCTAAGCAGCAGGTCCTTCATGGACTTGACCCACATCTGCCCAGGATGCAAATCGCCACTGACGAAAGGAGGACCGTCAAGGAAATAGAAAGGCTTCCTTCCGCGGTTGTTGTTCCTGACCATGTCCATTATCTTGTTTTCACTCCAATATCTGAGTATGTCCTCCTCATTCTTTATGAAATCTAACATAAGCTCACAAGGCAAAAATAAACTATGGTTGAATCTTAATAAAACCTTCGTGCAATAAAGCTTATCGTGCGATTTAATGAGGTCTGCTGACGCTGTAACCCTCTTGAGGGTAGTCCTTATACTCCTGGTTGCGTACCTTGTGCTAGAGAAGTTCAACCCGATAGCCATAGCTGCCATGATAGCCCTTGCTATGGCCATGGATGCGCTTGACGGATACTTCGCGGTCCGCGAGGCTAGCAAGGGCAAGGTTGGCTTTTCCATGTACCTGAGCGCTGCCTTAGGGAACTCCAAGTCTCGTGCTTCTGTGAGCAGGTTCAAGCACAGGGTGGCCGAGATGTCACGCTATGGCGCACGCATAGATGTGGCCGGAGACCGCATAGTGGAGTATGCCCTGTGGATTACGTACACGTTTGCCGGAGTAGTGCCCCTTTTTGTCATATTTCTTATAATAATAAGGCATTCGTTCGCTGATGCGGTCATGGCCGCACGCGGCACATCGTCCAAGATGAAGACAAAGTTCGCACGCATAGTCTACTCCTCCAACCTATGGAGGGGCGGAATAAATGTGGTGAAGTTCCTTGCCTTCGCATATCTTGCCTTCGCATATTCCTGGTCATATCCCCTCTGGATCGGGTATGTGTTGGTGGCTATACTAGTTGCATACATACTCCTAAGGGGAGCTGCAGAGATATACGAGGCCTATCATGCCTGATGCAATAAAGAAGTGTATAACCGCAAGCTGCGTAGTCGTGCGCGGCAAAAAGGCGCTGCTGATAAAGCACAAGAAGCTTGGGAAATGGCTGTACCCAGGAGGCCATGTGAATGACGGTGAAACTCCTGTTGAAGCCGCGCTGAGGGAGACCGCAGAAGAGACCGGTTTCAATGTGGTTATCGTATCAAATGGCGAAAGCATTCCGGAGCTGGCAAGCGACCAGTCCAAGATCATGCCTGCACACCCCTGTGCACCGTTTATGAGAACGTGCTTTACAGTGCAGGCAGGCACATGCACTTCGATCTCATATACCTCGCATCTCCGAAAGGTCGCAGGGGAAGGATTGCAGACGGCGAATCCCAGGAGATGCTGTGGATATCCCCAAAAGACATAGACGGCCTAGACACTTACGGCAACGTTAAGTCTGTTCTCAGGTACGCGTTTTCCGTGCTGGAAAAAGAGTGATCTTTACTGTGCAATCCCTCCGGCTCCGCGCAGGCATCATGCCTTCTCGTGCCATGACACAGTTTAATAAAGATTGATTTCGGAATAAGACAGATGGCAAAAGCAGATCCGTACATTAGCGTAGTAATACCTGCACTCAATGAGGAAAAGTACATGAAGTATCCACTGTCTGGCCTTGGGAAGCAGACATTCAGGGATTTTGAAACAATAGTTGTGGATGGGGGAAGCACGGACAAGACAATAGACCTGATAAAGGGGTCCGGTGCAAGGATCGCAGTGTGCAAGAGAAAGGGGATAGGTGCCGGAAGGAACATGGGCGCCACACTCTCCAGCGGAAGCATATTGGTCTTTCTGGACGCCGACACAATACCCTCAAGGTCTCTTCTTGCATCATACGCAAAGGCATTCGAAGATCCAGGCATCGTGGCAGCTACCGGCCCCATATATCCTTTGGAAAAGACAAACGCGAGGATAAAGTGGGGCTACAAATTCGTGTCAGTCATGTTCGTGAAGTTCACCATACAGATAGGCATGCCCTCTGTTGTCGGGTCCAATTTCGCAGTGCGCGCCGCCGCGTTCAGGAAGGTCAAGGGGTTCGACCCGAAGCTTGTTACATACGAGGACTGGGACCTTTCCATGAAGCTCAAGAAGCTCGGCAGGATAGTATTCGTGGACGATGCCATGGTGAGGACGAGCGCAAGGCGCGTCATGGCCTGGGGTGTCTGGGGCTACTTCATCTTCCATTTCATAAACATAATAATGTACAACCTTTTCAAGACCTCAAGGAAGCACTACAAGACCATAAGGTGAGGCCCGAGGCCTTGCAGCCTGGCTTTGCAATCTCTTTATACCTGAGCCTTAAGCAGTGGTTTATACGGTGCTTGGATGACAGACGTGATAGTCAAGGCGTGGATATAGGCAACCGTGCAACCTATTCATTAGCCTAGAGTATACCCCGACCCCTTGGGGCGGGGATACAAATATCGAAGATGTCTCAGTCTTGCCACCAAGAATACCCCACCTCTTGAGGTGGGGTTATTTATTCGAAGTAATTCTGCGGCAGCCGGTTGGGGAATGCGTGCGAGCGATGGATTTGTGCTCGACGCCACTACTCCGCGTGAGGGATTTGCAGGGCCGCTAAGTGCGTACGGCGCGCCGGAATACGGGGAAGTGTACACAATGCCGCTGCGCCATGCCACGGTGGAGACGTAGATAGTCTTGCAGCATGGCGATTTCCCAGTCGACCAGACTATGATCACGAGAGATGAGAAGCTTGTGGCGGTGTGTGTATCTACAGATGCTGCCAGTGACAAGTTCATTGCAATATCCAGGAATCCGCTGATGCAGGTGTTCCGGCATGGCGACAGCATCGACCTGTAAGCTTGGTAGGTAACCATCGGAACAGCTGCGATAACTATAAAAAGTTTCTCGTTCTTAAATAGTTGTCAATCTTCCTGCTAATTAGAGCTTGAATGCTGTTGAGTATATGGAATATACTAAATTCGAGAAGTCCACGATAATAGGGGCAAGGGCCCTGCAGCTTGCGTATGGCGCACCTCCTCTTGTGAAGGTTCCTAAGGGCGTATACGATCCTCTTGTTCTAGCTGAGATAGAGTTCGAGGAGGACGTCATACCCATTGTTGTTGTAAGAAAATCTAACGGCTGAGTGCATATGGATAACTACGATGTTATTGTTGCAGGTTCCGGCATAGCTGGATCTCTTGCCGCGGCCGGTGCCGCAAAGGGGGGCGCAAAAGTGCTCCTGCTTGATAGGAATGACTATAAGGTTGTGGGAAAGAAGACTAACTGGGGCTGGGTTTGCGGAGACGCAGTAGCTAAGACCCACATAGAATTCGTGTATAAGGAGATAGGCTTAAAGCTAACGGAGCCAGTACTCGATGTAGAGGTGGTGGGTGTGCAGGTGCTGAGCCCCGACCTCACGAGAAAGTTCCAGTTCGAAGGGGCCGGATACAGCCTCGACAGGCCAAAGCTCGCAAAGGTTCTAGTTGATTTCGCTGTAAAGAGCGGAGCCGAGTACATGCCTCACCACGAGGTCGAAGGGCCTATAGTGGAGAATGGCGCAGTAGTTGGTGTCTATGGAAGGGATGCAAAGGGCAAGCAGTTCCAGGCAAGAGGCAAGATAACCATAGACGCGCTTGGCATAGCCAGTACCATAAGGAGGAAGCTCCCCAAGAACAATTACATAGAGAACATGGTAAGCACCGATGACATAGAGTCAACAGGAAGGTACATCTACAAGTTCACTCCAAACGGCTCGGATCTCAATTATTATGACCCTAAGAACGCCTTGATACATCTCAACCAGCAGCTCGCACCAGGCGGATACGGATGGGTCTTTCCCAAGTCAAACGGGAGGATAAACGTAGGCATAGGGGTCGAGAAGAAGAGCCTCGAGATAAGGAACGAGCGCATGAAGAAGACGGATACGCTTCATTCACTGATAGACCAGTACGTAGACTGGAACCCTATGGTGGGAAACACCCAGATAGACGAGCAGGATGCCAATGGCAAGGGCTATTGGTCAGTCACGGTAAGGAGGCAGTTTGACAGCCTTGTCTTCCCAGGTTACATGGGTGTCGGCGACAGCATGGCGATGCCTAACCCGATAAGCGCAGGAGGCATAGGCCCTGCCATGAATGCGGGTGCCATATCTGGAAAGATAGCGGCCGAAGCAGTTGCAGCCAACGATGTAGGCCTAGACTACCTTTGGAAGTACAACCTCAGGTACAATGAGGTATATGGGAACAAGACTGCAGGCCTCGAGGTCTTCAGGATATACTTACAGTCGCTAAACAACGAACTGATAAACTACGGCATGAGCAAGTTCCTCACAGAGGAGGAGGCCATAGCCATAAGCTACGGCAACATACCTGAGATAACCATAGCCAGCACGTTCAACAAGGCGCTCAGCGGTATCTCAAACCTCAACGCGTTCAGGAGCCTACTGTTCGCAGTGAAGCGGATGAAGGAGATGAACGAGCTATACAACAAGTATCCT